>NZ_JAELUD010000328.1:0-254 GCF_016429185.1 Aquitalea sp. ASV11 | reverse complement strand
CCCCCCCCCCCCCCCCCCCCCCCCCCCCCCCCCCCCCCCCCCCCCCCCCCCCCCCTTTTCAAGCAGAAGACGGCATACGCGATTATTGCGTTCGTCTCGTGGGCTCGGAGATGTGTATAAGAGACAGTCGCAGCCCTGGGCATGAACTACTACGATATGGGCCGTCAGACCGGCAAGATTGTGGTTCGCATCCTGAAGGGTGAAAAGCCGGGTGCCATCGCTCCGGAAGTTGGCAGCAAGCTGAGCCTGACCGT
>NZ_JAELUD010000327.1:0-254 GCF_016429185.1 Aquitalea sp. ASV11 | reverse complement strand
CCCCCCCCCCCCCCCCCCCCCCCCCCCCCCCCCCCCCCCCCCCCCCCCCCCCCCTTTTTCAAGCAGAAGACGGCATACGCGATTATTGCGTTCGTCTCGTGGGCTCGGAGATGTGTATAAGAGACAGCCAGCAAACCGATGACCGCCCACCAGGCCAGCGGCTTGCCGCGCCAGCCCTTCACCAGCCGGATATGCAGCCAGGCAGCGTAGTTCAGCCACACGATCAGTGCCCAGGTTTCCTTCGGGTCCCAGCT
>NZ_JAELUD010000326.1:0-254 GCF_016429185.1 Aquitalea sp. ASV11 | reverse complement strand
CCCCCCCCCCCCCCCCCCCCCCCCCCCCCCCCCCCCCCCCCCCCCCCCCCCCCCCCCCCCCCCCCCCCCCCCCCCCCCCCCCACATCTTACTGTTCGTCGGCAGCGTCAGATGTGTATAAGAGACAGGGCCAGTTCTCCATAACTTTCGTTCAGGTCCTTGTCTGCCTGGCTGTACACCTTGTTCAGGCAATACAGGCCGTCAAAGTCGTTTTTGGGTTTGTCACAGGCAGAGTTGGCCAGTGTACTGGCGCTC
>NZ_JAELUD010000325.1:0-254 GCF_016429185.1 Aquitalea sp. ASV11 | reverse complement strand
CCCCCCCCCCCCCCCCCCCCCCCCCCCCCCCCCCCCCCCCCCCCCCCCCCCCCCCTTTTCAAGCAGAAGACGGCATACGCGATTATTGCGTTCGTCTCGTGGGCTCGGAGATGTGTATAAGAGACAGATGCAGCACCGTGCCACTGCCGTTGTTGCGCTGCGCGCCCAGCACCAGATGAAAACCGTCCCAGTCACGCCACAGGCGTGGGTCACGGAAATGGCTGGTATAGCCTGCGGGCGGCTGCTCCAGCGTA
>NZ_JAELUD010000324.1:0-254 GCF_016429185.1 Aquitalea sp. ASV11 | reverse complement strand
CCCCCCCCCCCCCCCCCCCCCCCCCCCCCCCCCCCCCCCCCCCCCCCCCCCCCCCCCCCCCCCCCCCCCCCCCCCCCCCCCCCCCCCCCCCCCCCCCCCCCCCCCCCCCCCCCCCCCCCCACACCACCACATCTTACTGTTCGTCGGCAGCGTCAGATGTGTATAAGAGACAGGATCTGCCACGTCCTTGATCAGCTGCACGAACTGGCGGATCTGCCCGGTCTTGCTGTTGAGCGAGTCCATGGATTCAGCGG
>NZ_JAELUD010000323.1:0-255 GCF_016429185.1 Aquitalea sp. ASV11 | reverse complement strand
AGTTGTTGGTCAGCTTGAGCATTTCGCGCAACTTCATCGACAGCTTCTGGGCTTCGAACTTGGATACATACTCATCCACACCCACCGACTGGCCGAGCTTCTGGTTGGAGCTGCCGGACAGCGAGGAGTGCATCAGCACCGGAATGCCGGCAAAGCGCGGGTCGCTCTTGATCAGCTTGGTCAGCATGTAGCCGTCCATTTCCGGCATTTCCACATCGGTCAGCACCAGATGCAGGGTTTCGTTCAGGCGCTTGC
>NZ_JAELUD010000322.1:0-255 GCF_016429185.1 Aquitalea sp. ASV11 | reverse complement strand
TCCTGCTGTTCTCCCTGGGTCACGACCAGCGTACCGGGAGGAAGGAAGTCTTCGGCATCAACGTCTTCAAGGTCCGCGAAGTCATGCGGACGCCCGAAATCACTTCCGCACCCGAAATGCCCTCCTCCGTTGAAGGCATGGTCAGCCTGCGTGGCTCGCTGGTCCCGGTCATCGACCTGGCCAAGTACGCCGGCATCGTCACCAGCAACAAGCCCGAAATCATGATCGTCACCGAGTACAACGGCCACACCCAGG
>NZ_JAELUD010000035.1:0-43021 GCF_016429185.1 Aquitalea sp. ASV11 | reverse complement strand
GCCTGATGCAGGCTGCCGCCTTGCAGATAGCTCACGCCCACCGCACGGTTACCGGCAAAGCGGATCTGGTCGGCCAGTGCGCGGGTTTTCACCGTCAGGTTGGCGCGGGTGCGGGCTTGGTCCAGATAGGCCAGCGAGGTACTGCAGCGGCGGCCGGATGGCGTGGTGGTGCGGTCCATCGGCCCGAAGCCTTCCTGGCGGTAGCCGTTGAGGTCGTCGGTGCGCGGGTAACCGGCCTGCTCGCCTGCTGCAATAAAGGCCTGATACAACGGGTTGTTGTCCGGCCGTGGCGTGGTGACATGCAGCGGGCCAGCGGCACCGTGAAAGTCATTGGCACCCTTGTCGTAGCTTTCCGCCTTGCGGAAATAGGGCAGACAGTCCAGATAGCTCCAGTTTTCCAGCCCTTTGTTTTCCGCCCAGCCGTCAAAATCCAGCGCATTGCCACGGATGTACACCATGCCGTTGATCAGGGACGAACCACCCAGCCCCATGCCCCGGCCCTGGGTCATGATGCGGTTGCCCATGTGCGGCTCCGGCAGCGTGGTGTAGGCCCAGTTATAGGTGGTGCCTTGCAGCGGGTAGGCCAGCGCCGCCGGCATCTGGGTGCGCCAGTCCAGCCGCCAGTCCGGCCCGCCGGCTTCCAGCAGCAGCACGCTGACATCGGCATCTTCGGTGAGGCGGGCAGCCAGCACACAACCGGCAGAACCGGCCCCGACGATGATGTAATCGAACTGTTGCGACATGGGTGCTCCTTGCTACGGATGGTTCAGACAAGACAAGGGCAGGCCGTGAGGTCTGCCTTTATCGTGTGGATGACAGGGTGAGCCGCCTGGCGCGGCTGACAAGCGCGCAGCGGCCGCAACAGGCGTTCTGCTGGCAGCGCTCAGGCGTAAGGACTGGCCACGCCGGTCAGTTCCACATACACGCTCTTGCGCTGGGTGTAGCAGTCGATGGCGGTGAGGCTGTTTTCATAGCCGAGGCCGGATTCCTTATAACCGCCAAATGGCATTTCAATCGGCGTGATGTTGTAGTTGTTGATCCAGCACACCCCGGCTTGCAGCTTGGCCACCACGCGGTGGGCGCGCGCCAGGTCGCGGGTGAACACCCCCGCCGCCAGCCCCAGCCGGGTGGCATTGGCGCGCTGGATGACTTCCGCCTCGTCATCGAACACCAGTACCGACATCACCGGGCCAAAGATTTCCTCGCTGACAATGCGCATGTCGTCACGGCACTGGTCGAAAATCGTCGGGGCGATGAACCAGCCTGCTTCGCAACCGGGCACGATCACGCGCTGGCCACCGGCCGCCAGTACCGCGCCTTCGCTCTGGCCGATGTCGATGTACTTGAGCACGCTTTGCGCATGGCTGGGTGAAACCTGCGCGCCCACCTGGGTGTCCGGGTGCATCGGATCGCCAATTTTCAGCAGCGCAGTGCGTTCTTTCAGGCGCTGCATGAAGGCGGCGTGAATGCTGCGCGCCACGAACACGCGGGTGCCGTTGGTGCAGATTTCGCCCTGGGTGTAGAAGTTGGCCAGCATGGCGGCGGACACCGCCTGTTCGATGTCGGCATCGTCAAAGATGATCAGCGGCGACTTGCCGCCCAGCTCCATGGTGACGCGCTTGAGCGTGCCTGCCGCGTCTTTCATGATGGCCTTGCCGGTATCCACCGAGCCGGTAATCGACACCTTGGCCACGCGTTCGTCGGCAATCAACTGGCGCGCCACGGCAGAGCTGCCCTGAATCACGTTGAACACGCCATCCGGTACGCCTGCTTCGCTGTAGATTTCCGCCAGCAGGGCCGCGCTCATCGGCGTCATGCCCGATGGCTTGTAAATCATCGCATTGCCACAGGCCAGCGCCGGGGCGGATTTCCAGCAGGCAATCTGGATGGGGTAGTTCCAAGCGCCAATGCCCAGGCACACGCCCAAGGGCTCGCGCCGGGTATAGGCAAACGCGCCTTTCAGCGGGAAATGTTCGCCGTGAATGCCGGCGGCCATGCCGGCAAAGTATTCGATGCAGTCGGCGCCGGACAGCACATCCACCACCTCGGCTTCCTGAATCGGCTTGCCGTTGTCGCGCACTTCCAGCTCGGCCAGCTCGCGGTTGCGCGCACGCAGAATGCCCACCGCCTTGTTCATGATGCGGCCACGCTCGGCACCGGTCATCTCGCTCCACACCGCAAAACCGGCCTCGGCGCTCTTGACCGCCAGTTCGGCCTCGGCCGCGCCAGCCTGCTGCACCTTGCACAGCAGTTCGCCATTGGCCGGGTTGAAGTTGTCGGCCAGCGGCAGGGCCGGATTATCGATATAGCGACCGCCGATATAGCTTTTCAGGATGCCATCTTGCACGTTGTCTTCCTTGTATTCTGGGTGGGGCATTGCCCGTGATGCCGCTCATTGAGCCACGACGGCAGATGCCTTGCGTGTCAAAAGCCGACATGGGGGCCAATTGTGGCGACATGCCATCGCCGGTACTCGGGTGCTTTGATGATGGATGGATAGGGCGAGCGCGGTCAATGCGCGCAGCCTGCCCGTGTTGAGTACGGCTGTCAGGGACGTCAGGCAGCCGGCTTGGCGCGAGGCTGTTCCGCCGCCTCTGCCCGCCACGCCTGTTTCTCCGTGCGCTTGGCCAATTGTTGATGGCAAGCCGCCGCGAGGCGGAGCAGCTCGCCATTGCGGCTGGCACTGCCGTCCGGCCCGGCAATATGTTGCGCCAGTGCCTGCAATGACGTGGCGCTGCTGTTGAGTGCCACCAGACGGCCATGGGCATGGCGGCGCGGGTGGCTGACGGTGTAGTTGAGGGTCAGCAGCCAATGGCTGTGCTGCCAGTCGCTGCCGTGTTCCAGCACGGCTTGCAGCACCGCATGGCTGATTTGTTGTCCGGCCTCGGCCGCCATGGCCAGCGCCTGTTCCCAGCGCGGGGCATCGGGTGGCAGTTGCTGCAGGGCGGGCAGCACCTGTTGTTGCAGCCAGTGTTGCAGTTGGCGGGCGGCGGGGCGTTTGCTTTGTTGAAGTGCGCGTTGCAGGGCTGGTGCTGGCCAGCCGCTTTGCGGGCTGTCGTGTTGCGGCAGGGTGAGGGTGCAGCCGGGGTAATCGGTCAGTTGCTGTTGCAGCTGGTGGCGCAAGCGGGGTGGGGAGAGGGCGAGGATGTCGTCCGCCAGCAGGCAGCAGTGGCCGTGGTGCAGCAGCACCCGGACGGGCTTGCCTTGGTAGTACAGCGTCAGGGGCGGGGCCTGGGGGATGTTAGGGTCGGGATGCGTCATGGTTCTGCCCTCCGTTGCAGGATGAAGGCTGCCACGCACGCAAGAAAACGCGGGTGGCAGGCCAAAGCGGGGTTGGCGAACCGGAAGCTCCACGACACCGGCAGACCGTATAGGTCTCCCCGCCTGGCCTGCCATTGAAGAGGGTGCAGACGCAAGCAGAAAAAGCCGCTTTGACACGGCTTTCCCGTAGAGCTACAGGTCGCCAAACCTGGCTGCGTGTGAACACGCAACGGGACAAGGCTAATCAGCACCATCGGGGACAGCAAGACTAGAGGGGAGTGGAAACACTGGCAAGAGGTGCAGGTAGGGGGCTTGTTTTGATTTCTGCTTCCGCGCGGCGGACGGGATGCGTGTTTGTTTGGCGACGATATGGGCGCCAGCGCGTAGGGCGGAAGCCCCAGCCTTACCGGGACGTTCCGCCGTCATGCGGACCATCCCTGCACACAACGAAAAATCAATTGTTCGGACTGTAGAAATCCGCTCACGCGGATGATGATTTGCATTGCCGCTTCCGCGCGGCAAACGGGAAGGAGGGCTTGTCTGGCCAAGCCCTCCTTCACCTCCAAGACCACCCCAGCAAGCATGACCTGCGGCTGCCCGACAGGACCCGTCCGGAGCGAGGCGCGCCTGAACTCGCGATTTGCTAACGTCAAATCGCTCAGACAGGGCAGGCGCTTAAAACCTCGCCCCGGCCACCCGTCGGCATGCTTGACGGGGCCCAGTGGACGCATCGGTGCGGTGGTTTTCCAGTCGGGAAAGTAGGTTTATTCGGTAGCGTTTCACGGTGGATCGCCCCTTCGGGGCGTTCCGCCGTCATGCGGGTCATCCCAGCACACAACAAAAATCAACTGTTCTGGCTTTGGAGCAAGACATTTTCCGGAGCAGACCAGTCCCGTCAGCGCGAGCCGATAAACAGGGCCTGCGTTGTATTCAGCGTTGATGGGTGGTGATGCGGACATCCGGAAACCACAGCGTGCTCCAGCGGGCTATTTTTTCGCTGCTCTCCAGCCGCTTGGGCGACACGGAGACGGATGTACCAAGCGCTTCTGCCGGCTGTAGTGCCGCACAATTCACCGTGCCATACAGACGGCTGCCATCCTGATACAACACGCCCAGCAACACCCCGCAATGGGTGCAAAACAGGAAGTCGGCCAGCTGGCTGCCGTGCCGGTATTTTCCCAAGCCGTCCGCATCGCTCACCGTTATTTGCAAACTGCCATGCGGGTCGGACAGGTAGGACGCGCCATGCTTGCGACAGAAATCGCAATCACATGCCCGGGGCGTGTAATCGGCCAGTGGCTGGCTTAATTCAAGCTGGAGGTGGATGTTGCCGCAATGGCAAGCCCCGCTCAGTTCATGCATGGTGTGCTCCTCCCAACATGCTGTTTGATCATGGTGCTCTGCCGGTGCTGCAAGCCGGTGTCAGCGCTGGCCTGCCATCAGGCATGGCGTTTGCCATCTTATCAAAGTGAATGTGGTGCGGAAGGGAGAGTACCGGGCAATGCGCGTGGGCTGGGGTGTGGCCGGGTGTGTCGGATATGGGCAAGGCAAGCGGCCTTCCAGCCAAGGCTGGCACCGCTTGCTGCCTGTGCATGTAGACGAGTTGACTAGCGCAACACCACCGTGCGGTTGTCGTTGAGGAACACCCGGCGTTCCAGGTGGTAGCGCACGGCGCGGGCCAGCGCCTGGCATTCCATGTCGCGGCCGGTGGCTTGCAGGTCTTCCGGGGTGTAGGCGTGGTCCACCCGGTCCACCACCTGTTCGATGATGGGGCCTTCGTCCAGGTCGTCGGTAATGTAGTGGGCGGTGGCGCCAATCAGTTTTACCCCGCGCTCATGCGCTTGCAGATAGGGGCGGGCACCCTTGAAGCCGGGCAGGAAGGAGTGGTGGATGTTGATGGCGCGGCCGGACAGGCGGGCACAGGTGGCGCTGGTGAGCACCTGCATGTAGCGCGCCAGAATCACCAGCTCGGAGCCGGTTTCCTCGATCAGCGCCAACAGCGCGGCTTCCTGCTCGGCCTTGTTGGCCGGGTCCAGCGGCAGGTGGTGGAAGGGCAGGCCGTAGGTTTCGGCAATCGGGGCCAGGTCGCGGTGGTTGGACACCACGGCGGTGACAGTCATGTCCAGATCGCCCATTTTCTGCCGGTACAGCAAGTCATTCAGACAGTGGTCCAGCTTGGACACCATGATCATCACCCGCGCCTGTTCGCGCCGGTCCTGCAATTGCCAGCGCAGGTCCTGGTAGTGGCTGCCCATGTCGCGCATGCCCTGGTTCAGCCGTGCCGGGTCGAACACCTCGGTTTGCGGGTGGAACACGCAACGCACGAAAAAGCGCTGGCTGACGGCATCGTCAAACACCGCCAGTTCGTCGATATAACAGCCCTGGGACTCCAGCAGGGCGGAGAAACGGGCCACCTGACCGGAAGCACTGTGGCAGGTGAAGCTGAGGATGTAGGACGGTGCAGTGGCTTTCATGAGCGGGTCTTTCCTTGTCGTGTGGCAGGCGTGCTGCCTGTCCTGTGTGCGCTAACCCTAAGGCCTGGCTGCCGTGCGGGCTGGCTTCAATGCGTCCGCTTTGCGTCCATTTCAGACATGTGACGCAGTGTCGTGTCTGGGCAAGTGCTTGTCCTTTTCAGCCAAACGGCTTGGGGCTCAGGTCTGGAGAATGAGCCTTGTCCGAATACATCCACCCCGCTGGAGCCGCAGATGGCAAACCGATACTCCCTGTGGAGCCTGATCAAGAACGGGCTCAAGCATCATGAAAGCTGGCAGCCGGCCTGGAAGAGCCCGCAGCCGAAGAAAAACTACGATGTGATCATCGTCGGCGGTGGCGGCCACGGCCTGGCCACGGCGTACTACCTGGCCAAGGAGCATGGCATCAAGAATGTGGCCGTGCTGGAGAAGGGCTATCTGGGCGGCGGCAACACGGCCCGCAACACCACCATCATCCGTTCCAATTATCTGTGGGATGAAGCGGCGCACTTGTACGAACACGGCCTGAAATTGTGGGAAGGCCTGTCGCAGGACCTCAACTTCAACGTGATGTTCAGCCAGCGCGGCGTGATGAACGTGGGCCACACCCTGCAGGACATGCGCGACATCGAACGCCGCGCCAATGCCAACCTGCTCAACGGCGTGGACGCGGTGGTGATGACCCCGCAGGAAATCAAGGACATGGTGCCGCTGATCGACATCAGCAACCGCACCCGCTACCCCATCATGGGGGCCAGCTTCCAGCCGCGTGGCGGCGTGGCGCGGCACGATGCGGTGGCCTGGGGCTTTGCCCGCGGCGCGTCCGAACTGGGCGTGGACATCATCGAGCAGTGCGAAGTGACTGGCCTGATCATCGAAGGCGGCCGCATCAAGGGCGTGAATACCAGCCGCGGCGACATCATGGCCGACCGCGTGGGCTGTGTGGCAGCGGGTAATTCTTCGGTACTGGCCAGGATGGCCGGGCTGCGCCTGCCACTGGAAAGCCACCCCTTGCAGGCTTTCGTGTCCGAATCCATGAAGCCCTGTATCGACACCGTGGTGATGTCCAACGCCGTGCACGGCTATGTCAGCCAGTCCGACAAGGGCGAGCTGGTGATCGGTGCCGGTATCGACAGCTATCTGGGCTACGGCCAGCGCGGCAGCCCGCATGTGATCGAACACACCGCCGCCGCCATCATCGAGATGTTCCCGTCCTTCTCCCGCGTGCGGATGAACCGCCAGTGGGGCGGCATTGTGGATGTCTCGCCGGACGCCTGCCCCATCATCAGCAAAACCCGCATCAAGGGCCTGTATTTCAACTGTGGCTGGGGTACCGGCGGCTTCAAGGCCACGCCGGGCTCGGGCAATGTGTTTGCCCACACCATCGCCCATGACGATCCGCACCCGCTCAATCGCGCGTTCTCGCTGGACCGTTTTGCCACCGGACATCTGATCGACGAGCACGGCGCAGCCGCCGTGGCTCACTAGGGAGAGGCTTATGTTGGTGATTACCTGCCCGTACTGCCAAGAGGCAAGGGAAGAAGAAGAGTTCAGCTACGCCGGTGAAGCCTATATCGCCCGCCCGGCAGTGCCCGAAGAAGTGGACGACGCCACCTGGGGCGACTACGTGTTCCACCGCAAGAACCCGCGTGGCTGGCACTGGGAGCAATGGCAGCACGTGGCCGGCTGTCGCAAGGTGTTTGCGGTCAAGCGCCACACCGTCAGCTATGAAATTGCCGGCAGCTGGACGCTGGCCGACGGCAAGGCATTGTATGAGGAGGAACAAGCATGAGCGGCTATCGCATCCATCGCCCGGGCGAGCGCATCAATCGCCAGAAGCCGCTGAGCTTCATCTTCGACAATGTGCAGTACAAGGCCTTCTCCGGCGACACCCTGGCCTCGGCCCTGCTGGCCAACGGCGTGCGCCTGATCGGCCGCAGCTTCAAGTATGGCCGTCCGCGCGGCATCGTCGGCTTTGGTGCCGAAGAACCCAATGCGCTGATCCAGCTGGAAACCGGCGCGCATACCGTGCCTGACCTCAAGGCCACGCAAGTGGAGCTGTACCAGGGCCTGCTGGCCGGCAGCACCACCGGCTACCCCTCGCTGGACTTCGACCTCAAGGGCCTCCTTGGCAAGTTTGGCCGCTTCATGCCGCCGGGCTTCTACTACAAGACCTTCATGGAGCCGGTGAAAGCCTGGCCCATCTACGAGAAATACATCCGCAAGGCCGCCGGTTATGGCCGCGCCCCGGTCGAAGCCGACCCGGAAAGCTACGACCACTTGCATCACCATATCGATGTGCTGGTAGTGGGCGGTGGTGCCGCTGGCCTGTGGGCTGCCACGCTGGCCGGCCGTGCCGGTCTGAAAACCCTGCTGGTGGACGAGCAGGCCGAAATGGGCGGCTGGCTGCTGACCGAACGCCGCAGCCGCATCGACGGCCTGTCCGGCATGGACTGGGTGGGCCAGCGTCTGGCCGAACTGGCCAGCCTGCCCAATGTCACCGTGCTGCCGCGCACTACCGCCTTTGCCCTGCACGACCTCAACCTGGTACAGGCGGTGGAACTGCTGCAAGACCACCTGCCGCTGACCGAGCGTAATGCCGCGCTGCCGCGCCAGCGTCTGCACAAGATTCGCGCTCATCAGGTGATTCTGGCCAGCGGTGCCATCGAACGCCCGCTGGTGTTCGGTTACAACGACGTGCCGGGCGTAATGACTGCCGCCGCCGGTCACAGCTACCTCAACCGTTACGGCGTGGCGGTGGGCCGCGAAGTGCTGGTGCAAACCCAGAACGATGCCGCTTACGAAGCCGCGCTGGACCTGGCGCTGTCCGGCGTCAAGGTAACCCTGGCCGATGCCCGTCAGGGCGGGGCTGCCGCATGGCGTCAGCAAGCACTGAAGAATGCCGGTGCCGAATTGCTGCTGGGCCATGGCATTGCCAAGGTGCTGGGCGACAAGAGCGTCAGCGGCGCACAGCTGGTGAAGCTGGATGGTCGCAGCAATCAGGTGGTCGGCTCCGGCCCGCGCCTGAGCGTGGACACCGTGCTGTCCTCCGGCGGCCTGACTTCCACCGTGCATCTGTTCTGCCACAACGGTGGCCGACCGGTGTGGAATCAGCAGCAGCTGTCCTTTGTCTGCCCGGATGAAGGCCGCGAAAACATTGCCTGTGTCGGTGCCATCACCGGCCGCTGGGAGTTGTCCGATGCGCTGAGCCAGACCCACGCCGCCGTGGCTGCCCTGTTGCTGGGCCATGGCCGTGGCAGCAGCGGCAAGGCCCCGGCAGTCGCCAGCGAAGAAGTGGCCGCACCGCGTGCCATCTTCCGCCTGCCGGACGGCAAGCCGGAAGGCCATGGTGCCAAGGCCTTTGTCGACTACCAGAACGATGTGGCCGCCGCCGACATCCACACGGCAGTGCGCGAAAACTACCGCTCCATCGAACACGTCAAGCGCTACACCGCGCTGGGCTTTGGTACCGATCAGGGCAAGCTGTCCAATATCAACGGCTTTGCCATTGCCGCCGAGGCGCTGGGCAAACCCATTGCCGAAGTGGGCACCACCACCTACCGGCCGTCCTACACCCCGGTGACTTTTGGTGCGCTGGCCGGCCCGCACGTGGGTGAAACCTTCGACCCGCGCCGTTACACCGCCATGCATGCCAGCCATGATGCACGCAAGGCCGAATACGAAGTGGTGGGCCAGTGGCTGCGCCCCTGGTACTTCCCCAAGCCGGGTGAAGACCTGCACGCTGCGGTCAACCGCGAATGCCTGGCCACCCGTAACAGCGTGGGTGTGATGGATGCCTCCACCCTGGGCAAGATCGACGTCAAGGGCCCGGATGCGCGTGAATTCCTCAACCGCATCTATAGCAATGCCTGGAGCAAGCTGGACCCCGGCAAGTGCCGCTACGGCCTGATGCTGGACGAAAACGGCATGGTGATGGACGACGGTGTGACCGCCTGCCTGGCAGACGACCACTTCCACATGACCACCACCACCGGCGGTGCTGCCCGTGTGTATAGCTGGCTGGAACGCTGGCACCAGACTGAATGGCCGGAGTTGAAAGTACGCTTCACCACCACTACCGACCACTGGGCCACCGTGGCCGTGGTGGGGCCGAACAGCCGCAAGGTGCTGCAAAAGCTGTGCACCGACATCGACTTCGACAAGGACGCCTTCAAGTTCATGGATGGCCGCAGCGGCACCGTGGCCGGGCTGCCGGCGCGGGTGTTCCGCATCAGCTTCTCCGGTGAACTGGCCTATGAAATCAATGTGGATGCCAACTACGGCCGCTATATGTGGGAAGAAGTGATGAAGGCGGGTGCCGAGTTCGATATCACCCCCTATGGCACCGAAACCATGCACGTACTGCGGGCCGAGAAGGGCTTCATCATCGTCGGTCAGGATACCGATGGCTCGATGAGCCCGAACGATCTGGCCATGAGCTGGGCTGTCGGCATGAAAAAGCCGTTCAGCTTCCTCGGCAAGCGTTCGCTGCTGCGCTCGCATACCGCAGGTGAAGGCCGCAAACAGCTGGTGGGCCTGCTGCCGCTGGACCCGAAAGTGGTGCTGGCCGAAGGCGCGCAGATTCTCAGCAATACCGATGACACGGTGCCGGCTGCCATGCAGGGCCATGTCACCTCCAGTTATCACAGTGCCTTCCTTGGCCGCTCCATTGCCATGGCCGTGTTGAAGGATGGCAGCAAGCGTGAGGGCGACACGGTGTTCGTCTGGGCGCATGGCAAGAGTGTGCCGGCGCAGGTGGTGTCGTCAGTGTTCGTGGACAAGGAAGGGGTGCGTCAACATGCCTAAGCAAGGTTTCCAACCATTCATGGAGTCGCCGCTCCAACACTTCAAGCTGGATGCCGAGGCGCTACCGCGCCGTGCCGATGGCCGCATCTGGTGTAACGAACTGCCGCACCTGGGCTATGCCGTGCTGCGCGGCGATACCGCCGAAGCCGGTTTTGCCCAGCTGGTGGAGCGGGTCACCGGCCTCGCCCTGCCGCTGAAAGCCGGGGCAGTCAGCCAGGGCCCGCAAGGTGTGCTGATGTGGACCTCGCCGGACGAATGGCTGCTGGTGAGCCATCGCCAGCGCCTGGCTGACTGGACTGCGCAGCTGGATGCCGGTTTTGCCGCGCAACAGCTGTTTGCCCAGACGGTGGATTCCAGCGGCGGCCTCACCCTGGCCTGGCTGGGCGGGGCCGAGCACATCACCGTGCTGCGTCATCTGGGGGTGTACGACTTCGAATCCATCCCGCTGGGCCATATGGTGAGCACCGTGCTGGGCAAGGCGACGGTGCAGGTGATCCGCCTGGATACCGACGGCGTGTTCGTGCTGTTCCGCCGCAGCTTTGCCGACTATGTGTGGCGTCTCTTGCGCCGCGCTGCCCAGCCCTACGGCTTTGCCGTATGCCAGCTGGAAGCACGTAGTGACCACCCGCTGTTTGCCCAGCTGGCTGCGCCCAGGCCCAGCCTGATCCTTGCCTGAAACCACAGCGCGGCCCTGCCATTGGCAGGGCCGGTTTTTGTTGTCGGCCGTGCACCCCATCCCCTTGCCGTTCTGCTTCTTCTTTCTTTCTTACTGTTCCCGTCAGGCATCTTTGCCTGTTCAGTACGGCGGCCGTGTTTGTCCTGCTTCGACCGGCTGGTCGGTATGTGGCAAATACCTGTCGCCAGCGCTGAACAGTGGCCGCAGCGTCTCCGGCACCATGCATGCAATGGCGGACAGGATCGGCCATCTTGCGTAGGAGAGAAGCATGTACCTCAAATCATATCGATGTCGATCCGGCTTGATCGGGAGCTGGCATGACTGATCGCGCCGAGCAGCAAGTGTTGTTCAAGGTGATTCTGGCCGCCTCGGTCGGCAATTTCGTCGAATGGTTCGACTTTGCCGTCTATGGTTTCCTGGCTACGGTGATTGCCCAGCATTTCTTTCCGGGCAGCAGCGCCGATATCAGCCTGCTGAAAACCTTTGCCGTGTTCGCGGTGGCCTTTGCCTTCCGCCCGCTCGGTGGCGTGGTGTTCGGCATGCTGGGCGACCGTATCGGCCGCAAGCGCACGCTGGCCATCACCATCTTGCTGATGGCTGGTGCCACCACGCTGATCGGCCTGTTGCCGGACTACGCCAGCATCGGTCTGGCCGCTCCCGTGCTGCTGACGCTGGCGCGTTGTGTGCAGGGTTTTTCTGCCGGTGGCGAATATGCCGGGGCCTGTGCCTATGTGATGGAGCATGCGCCCAGCCATCACCGGGCGCGCTATGGCAGTTTTCTGCCGGTTTCCACTTTTTCAGCTTTTGCCTGTGCGGCGGTGCTGGTGTTTGCCCTCAACCAGTGGCTCAGCCCGCAAGCGCTGGCCGACTGGGGCTGGCGGCTGCCTTTCCTGATTGCCGCACCGCTGGGGCTGGTGGGCTGGTATCTGCGTAACCGTCTGGCGGAAACCCCGGCTTTCCGCGCACTGGAGCAGCGCCAGCAAACCGAGCACGCGCCGCTGCGGCAGGCTTTTGCCAGTCACGGCCGCCCCATTGCCTGGCTGTCGGCCTTCATCTCGGTGACGGCGCTGTCGTTTTACACCTTCACCACTTACCTGAGCACTTACTTGCAGCAGGTGGCGGGCATGAGCCGCGGCAATGCCCTGCTGGTGTCGGTGCTGTCCCTGCTGTTTGCTGCGCTGCTGTGCCCGCTGGCCGGGCGCTATTCCGACCGGGTAGGGCGGCGGCGCAGCATGGCCACGGTGTGCGGGCTGATTGTGCTCACCATCTTTCCTTCGTTCTGGCTGGCGCAAAGCGGTCAGCTGTGGCTGGCGGTGCTGGGCGGCATGTTGCAGGCCTTGCCCGCGGTGCTGTCCGGGGTGGTGACCGCGCCCTTGCTGTCGGAAAGCTTTCCCACCCGCATCCGCTATACCGCGGGTGCGATCAGCTATAACCTGGCCTACACCATCTTTGGTGGCACCGCCCCCTTGATGGCGACCTGGCTGATTGATGTGTCCGGCAGTCATCTGGCCCCGGCTGTTTATCTGATGCTGGTGGCGCTGTTTGCCCTGGCAGGCGGCCTGCGCCTGCCGGAAACCGTTCATGTGCGGCTGGCCGAGGTGTCCTGAGCCGCTTGTTGTTCCACTTTTTTCTGTTGGGGAGTACGTGTATGACGACGCTGCATCAGGACGCGCTGGTGATTGACGGGCTGATCATTGCCAAATGGAGCCGTGAGGTATTCGACGACATGCGCCGTGGTGGCCTGTCGGCGGCCAACTGTACCGTGTCGGTATGGGAAGGCTTTCAGGACACCGTGGCCAATATCGCGGAGATGAAAAAGCAGATTCGCGATTACAGCGACATCCTCACCCTGGTACGCACCACCGAGGACGTGCGCCGTGCCAAGGCGGAGGGCAAGACCGGCATCATCCTGGGTTTCCAGAACGCCCACGCCTTCGAGGACAACCTGGGTTATATCGAAGCCTTTGCCGACATGGGCGTGCGCGTGGTGCAGCTGTGCTACAACACGCAAAACCTGGTGGGTACCGGCTGTTACGAGCGCGACGGCGGCCTGTCCGGTTTTGGCCGCGAAGTGATCAACGAGATGAACCGCGTGGGCATCATGGTGGATCTGTCCCATGTGGGCGGCAACACCTCGCGCGAGGCCATTCTGGAATCCAAAAAACCGGTGTGCTACTCGCACTGCCTGCCGTCCGGCCTGAAAGAACACCCGCGTAACAAGAGCGATGAAGAGCTGCGCTTCATTGCCGACCATGGCGGCTTCATCGGCGTCACCATGTTCCCGCCCTTCCTCAAGCGCGGCATCGAGGCCACGGTGGACGACTATGTCGAGGCCATGGACTACATCATCAACCTGGTGGGTGAGGACTGCGTGGGCTACGGCACCGACTTCACCCAGGGCTATGACAAGGGCTTTTTTGACTGGATCACCCACGACAAGGGCCGTCATCGCCGCCTGACCAACTTTGGCACCATCCTCAATCCGGAAGGTATCCGCACCATCGGAGAAACGCCGAATCTGACCGCTGCCATGGAAAAAGCCGGCTGGTCCGAAGGGAAGATCCGCAAGGTGCTGGGTGAAAACTGGCTCCGTGTATTTGCAGACGTCTGGGGTAGTTGAGCCTTGAGCGGGGTCGCAAGACCCCGCTTTTTTATTCGCTTGCCACTGTGCCCGTCACCAGCGGGCTGCCGTTTACAACAAGAATGCCGGGCTGCCTTAGGCAGACTCTGGTGCGGTGCTGTAACGGAAGCGGGCTGACAACACGGCACTTGCATGATGCCGCACCCGCTCTGTGTTGTTCATCCTTGATTCAACCTGTCTATCTTTGGAGAACGCAATGCTGAAACGCCAATTTCTTGCCCTGCTGCTGGCCGGTGTGGCCCTGCCATTCTGTAGCCATGCGGCTGACAAGCCCACCATCAAGATCGGCTATGTAGAAGGCTGGTCGGACAGTGTGGCCACCACCAATGTGGCGGCCAACATCATCCGCAACAAGCTGGGTTATCCGGTGGAAATGGTGCCGGTAGCTGCCGGCATCATGTGGCAGGGTGTGGCCCGTGGCGACCTGGATGCCACGCTGTCGGCCTGGCTGCCCACCACCCACGAAGCGTATTACACCCAGTTCAAGGACAAGGTGGTGGATGTGGCGGTCAACTATCCGGGCGCCAAGATCGGCCTGATCGTGCCTGATTACGTGGCCGCGCATTCCATTGCCGACCTCAATGCCAACAAGGCTGCCTTCCAGGGCCGTATTGTCGGTATCGATGCCGGTGCCGGCGTGATGAAGAAAACCGAAGAAGCCATCAAGAAATACCAGCTGGACTACACCCTGCTGCCCAGCTCCGGCACTGGTATGGCGGCGGAACTGGCCCGCTCCATCAACAGCAAGAAGTCCATTGCCGTCACCGGCTGGATTCCGCACTGGATGTTTGCCAAATGGAAGCTGCGCTTCCTGGAAGACCCGCAGAAGGTGTACGGCGATGCCGAGCATGTGGATAGCGTGATCAACCCCGGCCTCACCGCCAAAGCACCGGAAGTGGTGGCCTTCTTCAAGAAATTCCGCTGGAAGCCGGAGGAAATCGGCAAGGTGATGCTGGATGTGGAAAACGGTGCCAAACCGGCTGCCGCTGCCGATGGCTGGGTCAAGGCTAATCCGGCCAAGGTAAACGAGTGGACACACTGATCACGGCCTGAATGGCGACAGCCCGCTGCCTGGTTCATGGCGGCGGGCTGTTTGCTGCTGTATGGCCAGGCTTTACTGGTGCTGGCCGTTGCTGCCGCTGTCTGCCAGCACCGTAACGCGGCTGGTGGGTGTCAGCAGCAGGCTGTTTTGCTTGGACGATGGTTCAGGTTCGGACCGTGCCATATGCTGGTGCAGCCAGTTTTCCAGCAAGGGCCAGATTTCGTTCTTGGCATTTTTCGACAATAACAGCCGTTCGTGGCTGTAATCCTCCACAAAGCCCTGTGCCTGACTGCACAGCACATAGCGCTTGTTGGTGCTGCCAAAGCTGTCCAGCAAACGCTGGCAGCCATCCGCCGGTGAAATGAAGTCATCCCCGCCGCCAGCCAGCGCCAGCACCGGCAGTTGTTGCCTGCCCAGTGCAGCCAGATAGTCAAAACCATCCTTGCCTTGCATGCGGCCTTGCAGATTCCACCGGCACCATTGGCGCAGCAGGCGGCTGCTTTCCGCTTCGGTAGCCAGTGGCATCCAGTGGCTGGCAATTTGCCGGCGCAAGGGCAGCAAGCAGGAAATCAGGCGAATCTTTTGCTGCATGGCCCAGCTGCGCTGGCGGCTGGATGCCTGGGCAGCCAGCATCTGCAAACCGGCCAGCCGCTCGCAGGCCGGGGCCTGTCTGGCCAGCCACATGGCGGCAATCACCGCTCCGGCGGAATGGCCCAGCCAGAAGGGGCGCAGCGGCGCGCAGTTTTCTTCCACCGCGCGCAATACGGCCGGGACATCCTGCATGGCCAGGGTTTCGAAATCGAAGCTGCGGCGCGGCGTGTCGCTGTGGCCATGACCGCGCCAGTCAAACAACCAGCATTGCCAGCCGCGCGCGGCCAGATGGCTGGCCAGCGGTGCGCAACTGCGTTGATTGGAAAAAGTGCCATGGGCCAGGATCAGCGGCGGACTGCCCCGGTCTCCCATGCGGCTGAGGAACAGGCGGGTACCGTCGTCGGTAAGCGTGTGCATGGTCAGGAACCTGTCGGAAAGTGGAGGTGGGGAGGCATCACTGGCCGGGCCGGTGACATGACCGTTGAATATGCCCGGATTGATGACGCGCTTGGACTGGCCGAAAGTTGGACAGCCCCGCTGCTTGCTGCGTTGTCTGTTGCCGACCGGCTTGTCGGTATGGGGCAAATACCTGTCGCAAGCGCTGAACAGCGTCAGCATGCCCTCCGGCACCATGCAAGGCAATGGCGGACAGACTCGCCCATCTTGCTCAGGAGAGTGGCATGCAACCTCAACTTCCCATCGACGTGGATGCCGACACCGGCGTCTGGAGTACCAACGGCCTGCCCATGCTGTATGTGCCGCGGCATTTCTTCATCAACAACCATCTGGCCATCGAGGCAGCACTGGGCCGTCGCGTGTACGCCGATTCGCTGTACGAAGCCGGTTACCGTTCCGCCCATTTCTGGTGTGGCAGCGAAGCGCAAACCCATGGCCTGAAGGGCATGGCGGTGTTCGAACACTATCTGTCCCGCCTGTCGCAGCGCGGCTGGGGCCAGTTCAGCTTCATCGAAGCCGACGAAGTGACCGGCAATGCCAGCATCCGCCTGGACAACTCCTGTTTCGTGCTGGCCCAGGGCGTGGCCGGTGCACCGCAGAGCGAACACATGGCCTGCTATCTGTTTGCCGGCTGGTTTGCCGGTGCCATGGACTGGGTGGGCGAAAACCTGGGCCATGACTACCGCACCGTCAGCCGCGAAAGCCAGTGTGCCGGCCTGGGTGCCGACTACTGCATTTTCACCGTTCATCCCTTGTAAGCCGGGAGTCGTCCCATGCGCTATCCGCACCTGTTTGCGCCCATTACCCTGAACAAGCTGACGCTGCGCAACCGCGTGGTGAGCACCGCGCATGCCGAGGTGTATGCCGAACCGGGCGGCCTGCCCGGCGACCGTTACATCCGCTATTACGAAGAAAAAGCCAAGGGCGGCCTGGGCCTGGCCATTTGTGGCGGCTCCAGCCCGGTGTCCATCGACAGCCCGCAAAGCTGGTGGAAGTCGGTGAACCTGGCCACCGACGCCATTATCGACCCGCTGGCGCGGCTGGCCGAGGCCATGCACCGCCACGGCGCCAAGATCATGATCCAGGCCACCCACATGGGCCGCCGCTCCAGTTATTACGGCGAGCACTGGCCGCATCTGGTCAGCCCGTCCGGCATTCGCGAACCGGTACACCGTGGCAATGCCAAGGTGATCGAGCAGCATGAAATCCGCCGCATCATTGCCGACTTTGCCCAGGCTGCGCGCCGGGTAAAGGCCGCCGGCATGGACGGCATCGAGATTTCCGCCGCCCACCAGCATCTGATCGACCAGTTCTGGAGCCCGCGCACCAACTTCCGCACCGACGAATGGGGCGGCAGCTTTGAAAACCGCCTGCGCTTTGGCGTGGAAGTGCTTAATGCGGTACGGGCCGAAGTGGGCCCGGACTTTTGCGTCGGCCTGCGCATGTGCGGCGACGAATTCCATGAAGACGGCCTCAGCCATGACATGTTGAAAGACATTGCGGCGGCCATGTCGGAAACCGGCCTGATCGACTACCTGTCGGTGGTGGGTTCCGGGGCGGATACCCATAACACCCTGGCCAACTGCATGCCGCCGATGGCCTTGCCGCCGGAGCCGTTTGTGCATCTGGCAGCCGGCATCAAGTCGGTGTCCAAGGTGCCGGTGATGCACGCGCAAAGCATTCGCGACCCGGTGCAGGCCGAGCGCATTCTGGCCAGCGGCATGGTGGACATGGTGGGCATGACCCGCGCCCACATTGCCGACCCGCATCTGGTGATCAAGATCCGTGATGGCAAGGAAGACCAGATCCGCCAGTGTGTGGGGGCCAACTACTGCATCGACCGCCAGTATCACGGTCAGGACGTACTGTGCATCCAGAATGCCGCCACCAGCCGCGAAGCCACCATGCCGCACGACATTGCCAAGGCGGACAAGCTGCGCAAGGTGGTGGTGGTGGGTGCCGGCCCGGCCGGACTGGAAGCCGCCCGCGTGGCGCGCGAGCGTGGCCATGAAGTGGTGCTGTTCGAGAAACAGCCGCAGGTAGGCGGGCAGATCGTACTCGCCGCCAAGGCCCCGCAGCGCGAGCAGATGGCCGGCATCGTGCGCTGGCTGGACATGGAAACCCAGCGTCTGGGGGTGGATCGCCGTCTGGGCGTGGCCGCCGACAAGGCGATGATTCTGGCGGAAAAACCGGACATCGTGGTGCTGGCCACCGGCGGTATCCCCTATACCAGCCAGGTGCCGGACTGGGGCGTGGAAGAGGGCGTGGCGGTCAGCAGCTGGGACATCCTGTCCGGCAAGGTGGAGCCGGGCAAGAACGTGCTGGTGTATGACGCCGTCAGCACCCAGGCCGGTTTCGGCGTGGCCGACTTCCTGTCCAGCCGTGGCAGCACGGTGGAAATCGTCACCCCGGACGTAAAAGTGGGCGACGACACCGGCGGCACCACTTTCCCCATTTTCTACCGTCGCCTGTATGCACAAGGCATCATCCCCACCCCCAATTTCTGGCTGGACAAGGTGTATGCCGAGGGCGACAAGAAAATCGCCGTGCTGCGCAACGAATACACCGAGGCGCTGGAAGAACGGGCGGTGGATCAGGTGGTGATCGAAAACGGCATCCTGCCCAATGACAGCCTGTACTGGGACATGAAGGAGCTGTCGAAGAACCAGGGCCAGACCGATGTCCACACCCTGTTTGCTTCGCAGCCGCAGCCTTCCCTGTCGCAGCCGCTGGCGGCGGGTGAGTTCCTGCTGTTCCGCGTGGGTGACTGCATTTCCATGCACAACATCCACGGTGCCATCTACGACGCCCTGCGTCTGGTGAAGGATTTCTGACATGAGCTTCTCCCTTGCCCATGCCCTGACCGGACTGTTCTGGCTGGGTGCTCTCCTGCTGCTGGGTGGCCTGGCCAGACGTGCCAGCCTGTGGCAGCAGGGGCGCAGCGCCAGTGTGTCCTGGCTTGGCCTTCTGGCCATGCCCAAGCGCTATTTTGTCGATATCCACCACGTGGTGGCGCGCGAGCCCGCCGTGGCCCGCGCCCACGTGGCGGCAGCCGGTGGCGGCGTGGCCATCCTGCTGCTGTCGGCGCTCAACTACGGCCTGATGCTGTACCAGGGCTGGCTGGACGTACTGCTGGTGCTGATGGCCGCGATGATGCTGCTGGGGGCGCGCATGATGCAAGCCCGTCGCCTGCAAGCCCCGCCGCGCCTGTCGCAAGGCCGCTGGCAGGTATTGCCCGCCCGCCTGCGCCTGTTTGCGCTGGGCAGCCTGCTGGCCGCTGGCCTGCTGTTTGCCGGCCCGCAGCTGGGCATGGCCGGGCAGCTGATTGCCGTGGTGGCGCTGCTGATGCTGGCCTTGGGTGGTGCCGAACTGGCACTGGGCATTGGCCTGGGCTGGCCGATGAAACATGCGGTGGCCGGTTTGCTGCATCTGGCCTTTCACCCGCGTGCCGAACGCTTTGCCGGTAAATCCTCCGACCTCAAACCGCTGAACCTCGCCGCGGGCGAGCTGGGTGTGGCCAAGGTGGAGGACTTTGCCTGGAACCGCCTGCTGTCCTTTGACGCCTGTGTGCAGTGCGGCAAGTGCGAGGCCGCCTGTCCGGCCTATGCCGCCGGTCAGCCGCTCAACCCGAAAAAGCTGATCCAGGACATGGTGGCAGCGCAAAGCCGTGGCACCGACCCGGCCTACGCCGGCAACCCGCATCCGGGCCGCGAGGCGGCCGTGGTGGTGAAGCCGGGCGAGGACATCGTCGGCAGCGTGCTGGCGGCAGAAACGCTGTGGTCCTGCACCACCTGCCGGGCCTGCGTGGAAAACTGCCCGATGCTGATCGAGCACGTGGACACCGTGGTCAACCTGCGTCGTCACGTCACCCTCAGCCGTGGCGAAGTGCCGGGCAAGGGCAGCGAGGCGCTGGCCAATCTGCGCAATACCGACACCGTGGGCGGCTACCCGCTGGCGGTGCGTTACAACTGGGCGATTGATCTGGACCTGCCTGTGCTGCAGCCGGGCGATCAAACCGAATGGCTGCTGCTGGCCGGTGAGGGCGCTTTCGACATGCGTTACCAGCGTGCATTGCGCGCGCTGGTGAAAGTACTGAAAGCCGCTGGCGTGAAAGTAGCGGTGCTGGGCGAAGCCGAGCGCGACTGCGGCGACGTGGCGCGCCGTCTGGGCGACGAAGCCGGTTTCCAGCGGCTGGCCAAGGCCAATATCGCCACGCTGGCGCAATACCGCTTTGACCGTATCGTCACGCCGGACCCGCATGTATTCCACTGCCTGGCCAATGAATACCCGGCGCTGGGTGGCCAGTTCGAGGTATGGCACCACAGCAAGCTGCTGGAACACCTGCTGGCGCGTCGCGCCATTCCGCTGAAGGTCGATGCCACGCCGCTGCCGCCGCTCACCTTCCATGACCCTTGCTATCTGGGCCGTTACAACGATGGCTTCAATGCGCCGCGCAATGTGCTCAAGGGCATTGGCATCAAAGTGGTGGACATGCAGCGCTCCGGGCGCGATGCCCGCTGCTGCGGCTGGGGTGGTGGCGCGGCCTTTACCGATATTCCCGGTCAGCGTCGTATCCCCGACATGCGCATGGATGACATCCGCGAAACCGGTACCGGCCGGGTAGCGGTGGCCTGCCCCAATTGCACGGCCATGCTGGAAGGCGTGGTGGGTGAGCGGGCAGACGTGATCGAACTGGCCGAACTGGTGGCCGAACGCCTGGCCTGAGGCGAGCCGGGGCCGAAGCACAGACTTCGCCCCGTCCGCTGCTGCTTACAAGGAGAAAGTGATGGATTTTTCTACCCAGGCCATTCCGCGCATCGACCCGCGTCGCCCGTGGGTGCTGGGGCCCAGCGGCCTCAAGCGCATTGTGCTGGGCGATGACAGCGGCAGCCGCGATGCCGCCATGCTGGCTCACGGTCCGGCCCACAAGCCGCTGCGCAGCACTGGGCCGTTCAGCCAGCGCCTGCTGGTGGTGGCCCATGCCGAACGCGGCCAGCTGGATGATGCTGCACGCGAAGCCATTGCCGCCGCCGCCATTCTGGCGGGCAAGGACGGTGAAGTGCTGGCCTTGCTGTACGGCATGGAAGGCGCTGCGCCGGAAGCGCTGGCCGAACTGGCGGTAGACCGCGCCCTGACCGTGGCCGACCCCGGCTACGCGCCGGAACAGAAACTGGCCCTGCTGCAACAACTGTTGCAGCAGGAAAGCCCGCATACCGTGCTGTTTGCCGACCGTGGCGAAGATGCCGATCTGGGGCGTCGTCTGGCCTGTCGCGCCCGCCTGTCGGTGGTGACCGATGTGGTGGAAATCGCCGCCGATGGCGTGCGCCGCCGTCAGCCCGGTGCCGGTTTCAGCCTGCGTGAACGTGCCCAGTTGCTATTGCTGGCGCGTGGCGTGGCCGAAGCCAAACTGCCTTTTGTCGGCAAGGGCGAGCGGCTGCAAACCGCTGCCTTGCCTGCCGTCAGCGAGCAGGTGCAGGACCTGGGCAGTGCAGCCAGTCCGGCTTCCGAGCTGGCGCTGGAAGAGGCCGACCTGATTGTCTCTGCCGGTAATGGCGTCAGCAATGTACCGGGCTTCCTGCAACTGGCCGAAGCGCTGGGCGCTGCGGTGGGGGCGTCCCGCGTGGCGGTGGATGATGGCCGCTTCACCCGCGACAAGCAAGTAGGTGCCACCGGCAAAACAGTACAGGCCAGCGCCTATATCGCGCTGGGCATATCCGGTGCGGTACAGCATCTGCAAGGCATCAAGTCCTGCCGCCATGTGATTGCGGTGAACCTGGATGCCGCCGCCCCCATGATCAAGCGGGCCGACCTCAGCATCATCGACGACTGCCAGTCCTTCATCAGTGCGTTTGAACAACTGGTGCGACGTGAGCGCAAGGAGAAATGAACATGAAGATAGCCGTCCTGGTTTCCCCCGCCGTGCATCCGGTCAGCGGCCGCCCCTGTGCCGGTGAGGCCGATCTGGCCGCCCTGGCGCTGGCACAGCGCCTGCCCGGTGAGCTGCAAGTCTGGTATGCCGGTGCTGCCGACGATGCCGCGCTGGCCGATTATCTGGCACGCGGTGCCGACAACATCCACAGCCTGAACCTGAGCCCGGACAGCGATGTGCTGTCTGCGCTGGGCTCGGCCTTGCAGGGGGTGGACATGGTGTTGTGTGGTGCCCGTTCCGGTGGTGGTGATGGCTCCGGCCTGCTGCCTTACCAGCTGGCCGAGCAACTGGGCGCGGCCTTGTTGCCGGATGTACTGGACTTGTCCAAATCCGACCGGCAATGGCGGGCGGTGCAGGCCTTGCCCAAGGGCGTGCGCCGCACCTTGCAGGCCAGCCTGCCGCTGGTGGCCAGCGTCAACCCGCGTGCGGCCACTGCGCCGGGCTGGAGCTATGCCCGACTGCAGCAGGGCAAGATTCTGCGCAAAGCCGCCACTGGCGCGGCTTTGGCCCCGGTGGTACTGGAGCCTGCCCGCCGCGCGCGCGCGCTGGTGGCGGCCAGCAAGGTAAGTGGCCATGCCCGCATGCAAGGTGCCATTGCCGGGGGTGATGCCAAGGCTGCCGGGGTGGTCGTAAAACAGGGCGATTCTGTCGAAAAAGCGCAAGTTGTGCTGGATTACCTCAGGCAACATCAGCTCGTCGATTTCTGACAACAACCCCGCAGCATCCGACCAGCACCCCACCCACCGGCTAGCAGGATGCCTGAGCAAAAACTTGTTTTGGAGATGCGTGAAATGCAAGAAAGCGCCATTCGCTTCCAGCCGGTACAAAAACTGCGTGAGCTGGTTGCCCGCCGTCAGCCGGGGTATAGCCTGGAGGCCCCGTTCTACAATTCGCAGGAAGTGTTTGATGCCGACATCAAGTACATCTTCCAGCGTCACTGGATTTACGTGGCCGTGGCGTCGGAAATTCCGGAGCCGGGCGACTATGTCACCGTGGAAATCGGCAAGGAACCCATCCTGATCCTGCGTGACGACGACATGCAGATCAAGGCTTTCCATAATGTTTGCCGCCACCGTGGCTCGCGCCTGTGCGCCGACGAAAAAGGCTCGGTGGGCAATCTGGTCTGTCCCTATCACCAGTGGACCTACAACCTGGCCGGCAAGCTGATTTTTGCCGACCACATGCCCGAAGGCTTCGACCTGTCGCATCACAGCCTGAAGCCGGTGCATCTGAAGAATCTGGAAGGTCTGCTGTTTGTCTGTCTCGCCGACGAGCCGCCGGCCGACATCGACGTGATGCTGGAGCAGATGGGCCCTTATATCGCCCCGCACCAGATTGAAAACACCAAGGTGGCCGCCCAGATCGACATCATCGAGGCGGGCAACTGGAAGCTGACGATGGAAAACAACCGCGAGTGCTACCACTGCACCGGCAACCATCCCGAGCTCACCATCTCGCTGTATGCCTACAGCTACGGCTTTGCCCCCAAGGCCGAACTGGCCGCGGGCCTGGCCAATTACGAAAACATCGTCAAGGACAGCCATGCGCGCTGGGAGGCCTGTGGCCTGCCGTCGGCCGAAATCGAAAAGCTGTCCGACGTGTCCGGCTTCCGCACCATGCGCATGCCGCTGGACCGCAAGGGCCAGTCGCAAACCATGGACACCGGCTCGGCCTGCAAGAAGCTGCTGGGCGACATCAAGGATGCCGATTCGGGTGGCCTGTCCTTCTGGACCCAGCCCAACTCCTGGCACCATTTCATGGCCGACCACATCGTTACCTTCACCGTACTGCCGCTGACCCCGGACACCACCCTGGTGCGCACCAAGTGGCTGGTGCACAAGGACGCAGTGGAAGGCGTGGATTACGACGTGGCCAACCTCACCCGCGTGTGGAATGCCACCAACGGCCAGGACCGCCATCTGGTGGAAGAGTCGCAAGTGGGCGTCAACAGCACCGCCTACCGTCCCGGCCCGTATTCGCCGTACACCGAAGAGCTGGTGGAGAAATTCACCAACTGGTATATCGGCCGCCTGGGGGCAGGGCTGGAACAGGGTTGATCCGGTTTTCCGCGCAGTAAAACGTAGTAAACGGCAGGCTGCCTGGCGCGGCCTGCCACTCTTAGAGCAACAGCCCGCCAACGGGCGATCAGCCAGTCAGCAAAGGAATCGCCATGAGCAGCGTCAACACACATCCGGATACCCACCCGCAAGCCGCCGACCTGCCCTGGTGGCAGCCGGGCGAAGACAGCACGCTGCAATGCGTGCAGGTGCGTGAGGAAACCCACGACGTCAAAACCTTTGTGTTCCGTGCCGAACCGCCGCGCCGCTTTCATTACCAGCCCGGCCAGTTCATCACGCTGGAGCTGGACATCAACGGTGAAAGCGTCAACCGCTGCTACACCCTGTCCTCCAGCCCCACCCGGCCAGACCGCATCAGCATCACGGTCAAGCGCATTCCCGGTGGCGTGGTGTCCGGCTGGTTGCATGACACCCTGCGTCCCGGCATGCAGCTGAATGTGCTGGGGCCGTCCGGCGAATTCACCTATGTGCGCCACGCCAGCACGCCGTACCTGTTCTTGTCCGCCGGTAGTGGCATCACGCCGCTGATGTCGATGAGCCGGGCATTGACCGACCTGGCCAGCGGTGCGGACATCGTGTTTGTCCACAGCGCGCGCTCGCCGCGCGACATCATTTTCCGCAAGGAACTGGCCGGGCTTGCCAGCAGCCATGCCACCTTCAGCCAGGCCATTGTCTGTGAAAACCGGCAGGGCGAACCGGAATGGCCGGGCTTTACCGGCCGGCTGGACGCGGCGCGCCTGCTGCACATGGTGCCCGACCTGATGGCACGACAGGTGTTCTGCTGCGGCCCGGCACCCTATATGGCCTCGGTGCGGCAAATGCTGCAGGACTGCGGCTTTGACATGCAGCACTACCACGAAGAGAGCTTCAATTTTGCCGAGCTGGCGGCCGCAGCGCCGGACGCCGCAGTGGATGAAATATCCGCCAGCTGTGAAGGCGGCGGCTTCAATGTGCATTTTGCCAAGATGGGCGATGACCTGTCGGTGGCACCGGGCCAGACCGTGCTGGCCGCTGCGCTGGCCAAGGGCATGCGCCTGCCGGCGTCCTGCACCCGTGGAGTGTGCGGCACCTGCAAGACCAAATTACTGGAAGGCAAGGTGGACATGCAGCATGAAGGCGGTATCCGCCAGCGCGAGGTGGACCAGGGCTTTTTCCTGCCTTGCTGCAGCAAGCCCTTGACTGACCTGATTGTGGATCGTTGATTTCCCCTGGGCCTGCTTTCCCCCCGGAAGTGGGCCTGTCGTGTGGCTCCCTTGATGCCTGCTTGCTCATTTGGGCGCAGGCATTTTTCTTGCTTTATACCTTTTAGCCAGTGGAATTTGCTGCTCTTATGCCATTGGTGCGCTGCATCAGGAAAATCCACTACGAGCAGCGATTTTTCTTGGGGAAGTATTGCTGTTTTTTTACGACAGGGTCAGAAGGGCAGCTTGTAGCGGCCAGATGGCGCTAAGCAGCTGATTTTGCTGTACAGGGGTGAAGAATTGTCATTTCTCGACCTGATGTCGTTTGCAGGCAGATCAGCGTCGGAATGCGGTTATTTTAAATACCACTAACTCCCTATCGTAATCCTTGATTTACATTAAACATTCTTCGAAATCGTTGGCGGTGGAAGAGGTGGCGGAACATGCCGGGTCAGTCAGCTGATCGGGCGGTATCCCGGCACAGCTGGCGGGCAACGGCCATGGGGAATACCACACTGCGGTGGCCCGACGGGCAAAAGGGTTCTGGTTTTGGTCACCGGTAAAAGCCAGCCAGCAATGGCAGGCAGCAATGTTTTAAAGGCCCGGAACAGGCACGAAGTATCCGGGTAGACCATATCCCGGCCGGCAGCAGGACTGCCGTGCCGGACACGATGGCAAACCGACTGGCGTACAAGATTTCAGCACTGCCGGACAGCGGTGAATGAAGCAGGCGCAAGTCAGGCCCAGCGTGTGATCGCTACGAAGGAGAAGAGACAATGCAGTCGGCCAAGATAGTGGTGAAGAACCTCTACAAGGTGTTTGGGGGCAAGTCCTCAGACGTCATGCGCATGCTGAAATCCGGCGCGCACAAGGATGAAATCTTCAAGCAGACCGGCAGTGTGGTCGGCGTGAACGATGTGTCGTTTTCTGTGCAGGAAGGGGAAATCTTCGTGCTGATGGGCTTGTCCGGTTCCGGCAAGTCCACCCTTATCCGCCTGATCAACCGCCTGATGGACCCCACCGACGGCCAGATCATCCTGGATGGTCAGGACATCACCAAGTTCAATTACAAGCAGCTGGTGGAATTGCGCCGCCGCGACATGAGCATGGTGTTCCAGAGCTTTGCCCTGATGCCACACCGCTCGGTGCTGGATAACGCGGCATTCGGCCTGGAAATTGCCGGCGTGGATCGCAAGTCCCGCGAAGCCCGTGGCATGGAAGTGCTGGAGCAAGTGGGCCTGGCGCCGTTTGCCCACAAATACCCGCACGAACTGTCCGGCGGCATGCAGCAGCGTGTCGGCCTGGTGCGTGCGCTGGCGGTCAACCCCTCGCTGATGCTGATGGACGAAGCCTTCTCGGCACTGGACCCGCTCAAGCGTTCCGAAATGCAGGACATCCTGCTCAAGCTGCAGCGCGAACAGCGCCGCACCATCTTCTTCGTGTCGCACGATCTGGAAGAAGCCCTGCGCATCGGTACCCGCATCGCCATCATGGAAGGCGGCCGCCTGGTACAGGTGGGCACGCCGCAGGAAATCATCGAAAACCCGGCCGACGACTACGTGCGTAACTTCTTCAAGAGCGTGGATACCTCGCGCTACCTGCAAGCCAAGGACCTGATCGAGGTGAACCATGCCCCGCATGCAGGTCGCCCCGGCCTGCATGTGCCGCCGTCCTGCAGCCTGCCGGATGTATTGCAGCAGCTCTTGGGCCAGACCGAACCCCTGCAGGTACGCGACGATCAGGGCCAGTGCCTGGGCCTGATCACGCCCAGCAGCGTGCTGAGCAAGATTTCCCAGCACCGCCTGCAAAGCACCGCCACCCACTGAACCGGACAACAGGCCTACCGTTCCATCTGCCGGCCGCTGCGCCGGGATGGTGCGTGAGCCGCACCGAAGGAGTACGCCGTCATGGCTGAAATCAGCACGCAAGACATGTTGCCGATTGGCGACTGGGTCAACAAGATCATTCATTTCATGCTGGACCACAACGCCGGGGCGTTTGACGCCATCGGCAACACCATCGACTGGTTTGCCACCATGGTGGAATTCCTGTTGCTGGGCATTCCGCCGCTGGTGATGGGCGCGATTTTTGCTTGTGTAGGTTTCTGGCGGCTGGGCTGGAAATTTGCCCTGTTTGTCTGTGCCGCACTGGGCCTGATCTGGGCGACTGGCTTCTGGGGGCAAACCATCGCCACCCTGGCACTGACCCTGTCGGCCACCTGTGTCAGCCTGCTGCTGGGCGTGCCGGTAGGTATCTGGTGTGCCCGCAACAAGCTGGTGGGCATGCTGGTGCGTCCGGTGCTGGACTTCATGCAAACCATGCCGGCCTTTGTTTACCTGATTCCGGCTGCCATGTTCTTTGGCCTCGGCCGGGTGCCGGGGATTCTGGCCACCGTGGTGTTTGCCGTACCGCCGGCAGTGCGCCTCACCAGCCTGGGCATCCGCATGGTGAACAAGGAGCAAGTGGAAGCCGGCCATGCGTTTGGCTGTACTTCCTGGCAGCTGTTGTTCAAGGTGCAGCTGCCCATCGCGCTGCCTTCCATCATGGCCGGGGTCAACCAGACCATCATGATGGCGCTGTCCATGGTGATCATTGCTTCCATGGTGGGGGCGGGTGGTCTGGGTAACGATGTACTGGCCAGTATCCAGCGGCTGGATGTGGGCCTGGGCTTTGAAAGTGGCCTGGCGGTGGTGTTGCTCGCCATCATTCTGGACCGCATTACCGAGAGTTTTGGCCACACGCCCACCACGCGTGCGGCAGAGCAGGGCAGCTAGACCCTGCCGGTATCAGCAGGCCGGATGGCAACCATCATCCGGCCGATGCAAGACAACACAAAAACCATCCATCACACATCACCTACCGAGGTCACCATGGGTCCGCAACAAATCGCATCGTTGTCGCATATTGGTTTCCTGCTGCTGGACAAGTTTTCCATGATTGCGTTTTCCAACGCCGTGGAACCGCTGCGCATGGCCAATTACCTGTCGCGCAAAAAACTCTACCGCTGGAGCCTGCTGTCGGCTGATGGCCAGCCGGTGGCCGCCAGTAACGGGCTGGAACTCTCCCCCATCACCTCTCCCGAAGCCCCGCAGCAATACGACATGCTGATTGTCTGTGGCGGCTGGCAGGTGCGTGACGCGGTGGATGACAAGGTGTTGTCCGTCATCCGCCGTTTTGCTGCCCAGGGCGTACCGCTGGGTGCCATCTGTACCGGTACCTTCGCGCTGGCCAAGGCCGGGGTGCTCAATGGCTACCGCTGCGCCATCCACTGGGAAAACCTGCTGTCCATCAGCGAGGAATTCCCCAAGACCAAGTTCACCTCCGACCTGTTCGTGCTGGACCGCGACCGCTTTACCTGTAGTGGCGGCACTGCGCCGCTGGATTTCATGTGTCACCTGATCCGCCACAAGGGCGGCAAGAGCCTGGCGGCGGATGTGTCCGAGCAGTTCATTGTCGATCGCCTGCGCGACAATGGCGACCGGCAGCACATCCCGCTGCTGGCCCGCATCGGCACCGGCCACGAAACACTGGTGGACGCCGCACTGTCGATGGAAAGCAATATCGAAAACCCGCGCTCGCTGGAAAACCTGGCGGATGAACTGGGCGTGTCGCTGCGCCATCTGGAGCGCCTGTTCAAGCGGTATCTGAATACCACCCCGGCGCAGTACTACCTGGACTTGCGCCTGCGCCGCGCGCGCGAATTGCTGCTGCAAACCAATATGAGCGTGATGGAAGTCACCGTGGCCTGTGGCTTCCTGTCCTCATCGCATTTTTCCAAGTCCTACCGTGGCCTGTTCGGCTATCCGCCCAGCCGCGAGCGGCAGCAGTATCTGGTTGATTCTGCAGTCATTGCCTGAGCTGCCGGGCGGCAAAACCGGCAGCCGGCCAGTGCTGTTACTCCTTGCAGCACTGGCCTTTTTTCTACGGCGCATTCGCGCAAGTCAGGGTCGTGCTGACGCAAGTAGCCCTTCAGGCGCATGGCAATCTTGACCCTGTGCAAGACCTTGGTTTTCCACCTGTTCTCCGCAGCCAGCTCATCGCGCTGGCACGGCAATCCTGTTACCGGGTTGATCAAAACATTTATACGGGAGTGGTGTAATGAAAATTCGCAAGCTGATGCTGGGTTCGGTATTGTTGGCTGCCTGTGGCAGTGCGCTGGCCAATGACCCGGCGCAATGCCGCAATGTCCGCTTTGCCGATGTAGGCTGGACCGATATCGCCGCCACCACCGGCATGGCCAGCGTGGTACTGGAAGGCCTGGGTTACAAGCCGACCACCACCATTGCCTCGGTGCCCATCACCTTTTCCGGCATCAAGAGCAAGCAGATCGACGTGTTTCTGGGCTACTGGAACCCGTCCATGACCCCGGTGATCGAGCCCTTCGTCAAGGCCGGCCAGATCAAGGTACTGGACACCCCCAACCTGGTGGGTGCCAAGTACACGCTGGCAGTACCGGACTACGTGGCTGCCGGTGGCCTGAAGGATTTCAAGGACATTGCCAAGTTCAAGGACAAGCTGGATGGCAAGATCTACGGCATCGAGCCGGGTAATGACGGCAATCTGCTGATTGACGGCATGATCAAGAAAAACCAGTTCAACCTGGCTGGTTTCAAGATGGTGGAATCCAGTGAAGCCGGCATGCTGGCCGAGGTGGAACGCTCCATCCGCCAGAAAAAGTGGATTGTGTTCCTGGGCTGGGAACCGCACCCGATGAACGTGAAATACAAGATGGCCTACCTGACCGGCGGCGACGACGTATTCGGCCCCAACCTGGGTGAAGCCAAGGTATTTACCGCCATCAGTCCGGATTACGAAACCCGCTGTCCGAATGTGGGCAAGCTGCTGCATAACCTGCACTTCACCACCACCATCGAAAACCGCGTGATGGGCCCGATCATGGACAAGGTAAAGCCGGAAACCGCCGCGCGTGATTACCTGAAGAAGAACCCGGACATCCTGAAAACCTGGCTGGCTGGTGTTACCACGCTGGATGGCAAGCCGGGCTTGGCTGCTGTGAACAAGGCACTGGGTCACTGATTTAATCGGTAGCACACCTTTGAAAGCCCCGGCCCCGGTCGGGGCTTTTTGCTGGGGGCTGGTGTGCAGCCTATGGCAGCTCCGACCTGTGTTCCTGATCAGAGAACCACCGCACCAATGCGCCCATGGCCCCGTCAAGCATGCCGACGGGTGGCCGGGGCGAGGTTTTAAGCGCCTGCTTTGTCTGAGCGATTTGACGTTAGCAAATCGCGAGTTCAGGCGCGCCTCGCACCGGACGGGGCCTGTCGGGTAGCCGTAGGCCATGCTTGTGGGGTGGCCTTGGAGGTGAAGGAGGGCTTGGCCAGGCAAGCCCTCTTTCCCGTTTGCCGCGCGGAAGCGGCAACACAAAACACTATCCGCGCAGCGGATTCAAACCCCTTACCTGCACCTCTTGCCAGTGTCTCCGCGTCCCTCCACCCTTGCCGCTGCCAACAGCGCTGATTAGCCTTACCCGGTTGCGCCACCAGGCGCAATCAGGTTTGGCGACCTGTATATCTAGTTGGTGAAATTGGAGATCAGCCCCATGACACAAAACTCACCATCAGCTATTCCCCCACCCCTTACCCTGTTCTACCTCGGCAAACCCATTCGCCTGCACCTCCATCCTCACACCTGCTGTTTCCACGGCGACGACATCCTTCAACTGTTCGGCCCACGCCTGCGCCACCGTCTGCAACACATCCTGCAACAACACCCCAACTGCCAACAGCCACACCACGACACCCCGCAACAGTACTGGCCGGAAAACACCCTGCAACAGGCGCTGCGCCAAATCCACCGCCCCGCAACACAACGGCTGCGCCACTGGCTGAACCGCCAAATCCTCCCCGCTCTGCAGCAACGGCCAAGCGACGCGCCACGCCACGACCAGGCATTGGCCATGGCCGCCGAGGCAGGGCAGCAGATCAGCCATGCGGTATTACGTGCGGTACTGGAACAGGGACAAGGCTGGCAGCACGGCCATTGGCTGCTGACGCTGCGCTTCACCCCCAACCACGCCAGCCGCCATGCCCATGGCCGACTGGTGGCACTCAACAGCCAGGCCACGCCCTTGCAGGCACTGGCCCAGCACATTGCCGCGCCGGATGGTTTGCCCAGCAGCAATGCCGAGCTGCTGCGGCTGGCGGAGGCTTGCCATCAGCTATTGGCCAGACGGATGAACAAACAGGCGTGGCGGGTGGAGGCGGTAGAGGGCAGGGGAGCAACGCCAAACTGAAAACGAAATTTTTGGACAGTGGATATTTTGCGGCGGAACGCCCCGGTAAGGCTGGGGCTTCCGCCCTACGCGTCTACCCCGTAGGGGGGATGCGCCGAAGGGGCGATCCACCGCGCAACGTTCCCGAATAAATCCATTTCCCCCATCAAATAACTACCGTACCGATGCCACCCATGGCCCCGTCAAGCATGCCGACGGGTGGCCGGGGCGAGGTTTTAAGCGCCTGCTTTGTTTGAGCGATTTGACGTTAGCAAATCGCGAGTTCAGGCATGGCGGCGGAACGCCCCGGTAAGGCTGGGGCTTCCGCCCTACGCACCGACCCCGTAGGGTGGATGCCCCGAAGGGGCGATCCACCGCTCAACGTTCCCGAATAAATCCATTTCTCCGTCGAAAAACCACCGCACCAACGCGCCCATGGCCCCATCAAGCATGCCGACGGGTGGCGCTGCTGCGGTTTTAAGCGGCTGGCTGTTTGAGCGATTGGACGTTAGCCAATCGCGAGTTCCAGCATGGCGGCGGAACGCCCCGGTAAGGCTGGGGCTTCCGCCCTACGCACCGACCCCGTAGGGTGGATGCCCCGAAGGGGCGATCCACCGCGAGACGCTACCGAATAAATCCATTTTCTTGGCAAGAAAACCACCGTACCAACGCGCCAACCGGCCCCGTCAAGCATGCCGACGGGTGGCCGGGGCGAGGTTTTAAGCGCCTGCAATGTCTGAGCGATTTGACGTTAGCAAATCGCGAGTTCAGGCGCGCCTCGCACCGGACGGGGCCTGTCGGGCAGCCGCAGGCCATGCTTGCTGGGTGGCCTTTAGGGATGAAAGGGATCTTTGGCCAAGCAAAGATCCCTTTCCCGTCCGCCGCGCGGAAGCGGCATGTGAATCATCATCCGCGTGAGCGGATGCAACACCTGTTTTTACTTTGTGGCGATAACCGCGAGCGCGAAGGCACATAAGCACCGCACCGACCCCGCTCCATTCCCCGTCGACCACCGTTTTCATACATAAAACCCCATGATTACACAGGTTTTTTTATCCACCGGGCGAACAGCCCACAGACGTTATCCACCGCAAAGCTGTCGCATTTGTTCAAGTTGCCCACCCGCCGCTCCCTTATCTTGGGGTGGGCCGCCAGCCATGGCTGGCGCAGGCTCCCCCCGGAGCGGGGCGCGCTCCGATGCAGTTGCAGTGAGGAGACAACAATGACGGGTAACCGCGGAGTCGTTTATGTAGGGCCAGGCAAGGTAGAAGTACAGTCCATTCCCTTTCCCGAACTGGTATCCCCCCAGGGCCGCAAGCTGGGCCATGGGGTCATCCTGAAAGTACTCAGCACCAATATCTGTGGCTCGGACCAGCACATGGTGCGAGGCCGCACCACCGCGCCTTCCGGCCTGGTGCTGGGGCATGAAATCACCGGCGAGGTCATCGAGCTGGGCAGCGATGTGGAAACCCTGAAAAAGGGCGACATCGTGTCGGTGCCGTTCAATGTGGCGTGCGGCCGTTGCCGCTGTTGCAAGGAACAGCACACCGGCGTGTGTCTGTCGGTAAACCCCTCCCGCGCTGGCGGCGCTTATGGCTATGTCGACATGGGCGGCTGGGTGGGCGGGCAGGCGGAATACGTGATGGTGCCTTATGCCGACTTCAACCTGCTGAAATTCCCCGACCGCGATCAGGCCATGGCCAAGATCCGCGATCTCACCTGCCTGTCCGATATTCTGCCCACCGGTTATCACGGCGCGGTGTCGGCGGGTGTCGGCCCCGGCAGTACGGTGTATGTGGCCGGTGCCGGACCGGTGGGGCTGGCGGCGGCGGCTTCCGCCCGCTTGCTGGGTGCGGCGGTGGTGATAGTGGGAGATGTGAACCCGGCGCGGCTGGTGCATGCGCGGGCGGTGGGCTTTGAAACTGCCGACCTGTCGCAGGACGCCACACTGGCCGAGCAGATTGCCGCCATCCTGGGCGTGCCGGAAGTGGATTGCGCCATCGACGCAGTCGGCTTCGAGGCGCGTGGCCACGGCCATGCCGGTTCGCAGCAGGAAGCCCCGGCCACGGTGCTCAATTCCTTGATGGAAGTCACCCGCGAAGCAGGGCGCATCGGCATTCCCGGCCTGTATGTGACTGACGATCCAGGTGCCAAGGACGAAGCGGCGCGCAAGGGCAGCCTGTCGGTACGGCTGGGGCTGGGCTGGGCCAAGTCCCACGCCTTCTTCACCGGCCAGACCCCGGTGATGAAGTACAACCGTGCACTGATGCAGGCCATTTTGTGGGACCGCATCAATATTGCCGAAGTGGTGGGCGTGGAGCTGATCACGCTGGATCAGGCCCCGCAGGGTTATGCGGCTTTCGATGGCGGAGCGCCGAAGAAATTTGTCATCGACCCGCATCTGCAACTGCTGCGCGCAGCCTGACACTGAGCTCACCATCAAGTAGTACATGCCCGACTGGCAGCTAACGCCAATTGGGCATTGCAGTGCGCTGCCAGACGGCGCAATCTTGCCGTCTGGCAGTCAAACAGCATGTTTTCAAGCAAGGCTCACGCGCAGGACCGCAAGCATGAACGCACAACAACAAGAGACACTCCAGCAACTGCTGCAGCAATACCGGGACCTGCCCGGTGGCCTGCTGCCGCTGCTGCATGCCGTACAGGATGCACTGGGCCATATTCCGGCAGATGCCATCCCGGCCATTGCCCGTGCCATGAACCAGAGCCAGGCCGAGGTGCATGGCGTCATCGGCTTCTATCACGATTTCCGTACCTCCCCGCCTGCCGCGCACAGCCTGCGCCTGTGCCGCGCCGAAGCCTGCCAGAGCATGGGCTCCGAGGCGCTGGCCGCCCAGCTGCGCACGCAACTGGGGGTGGACGACCACGGCCACACGGCGGACGGCCAGCTTGAATTGCGCCCGGTGTACTGTCTGGGCGCCTGTGCCTGTGCCCCGGCCTTGCAGCTGGATGGACAGCTGCATGCGCGCGTCACTCCGGAAAAACTCAGCACCCTGCTGGCATCATGTAGCAAGGAGGCGAAATGCTGACCCTGTATATCCCGATGGATTCGGTAGCCTGTGCCGTGGGCGCGGATGCCGTGGCGGCAGCGTTCGCCGCCGAAGCGGCACGCCGCAAGCTGGACATCGATATCGTGCGCACCAGCTCGCGCGGCCTGTTCTGGCTGGAGCCGCTGGTGGAAGTGGACACCCCGCAAGGCCGTGCCGGTTACCGTGAAGTCAGCCCGGATGACGTGGCCAGCCTGCTGGATGTGGACCTGGCCGCCAATGGCGATCATTTGTTGTCGGTAGGGCTGGTGGAACAGCTGCCCTATCTGAAAACCCAGCAGCGCCTGCTGTTTGCCCGCGCCGGCATTACCAGCCCGCTGTCGCTGGAACATTACCTGGCTCACGGCGGCTATCAGGGGCTGGAGCACGCGGCGCGGCTGAGCCACGACGAAATCGTGGCCGAGGTGCTGGAATCCGGCTTGCGTGGTCGTGGTGGCGCGGCCTTCCCGGCGGGCATCAAGTGGCGCACCGTGCGCCAGGCCCAGGCGGAACAGAAATACGTGGTATGCAATGCCGACGAGGGCGATTCCGGCAGCTTTGCCGACCGCATGCTGATGGAAGGCGACCCCTTCCTGCTGATCGAAGGCATGACCATTGCCGGGCTGGCGGTGGGTGCCAGCCGTGGCTATATCTATGTGCGCTCCGAATACGCCCCGGCCATTGCCGTGCTGCGTCAGGCCATCGACATTGCCCGCGCCCATGGCTATCTGGGCGAGGATGTGGCCCACGGCGGCCATGAATTTGATATCGAAGTGCGCGAAGGCGCCGGGGCTTATATCTGCGGCGAGGAAACCTCGCTGCTGGAGTCGGTGGAAGGCCGCCGCGGCACGGTACGCGCCAAGCCACCACTGCCCGCCTTGCACGGCCTGTTCGGCCAGCCCACCCTGGTGCACAACGTGCTGTCGCTGGCCTCGGTACCGCTGATTCTGTCGCGCGGGGCCAGCTGGTATCGCAATTTCGGCATGGGCCGCTCGCTGGGTACCATGGCTTTCCAGTTGGCGGGCAATGTACGGCGTGGCGGGCTGGTGGAGCGGGCGTTCGGTCTGACCTTGCGCGAACTGGTGTTCGATTACGGCGGCGGTACTGCCAGCGGCAAACCGGTAAAAGCGGTGCAGCTGGGCGGCCCGCTGGGCGCGTGGATTCCACCGTCGCAGTTTGATACCCCGCTGGATTACGAAGCGCTGGCCGCCATTGGCGCCATGCTGGGCCACGGTGGCGCAGTGCTGTGTGATGACAGCCTGCACCTGGGGCAGATGGCACGCTTTGCCATGCAGTTCTGTGCCGAGGAATCCTGCGGCAAGTGCACGCCCTGTCGTATCGGCTCCACCCGTGGGGTGGAGGTCATCGAGCGGCTGCTGGCTGCACCGGATAGTGCCGAGCGGCAACGCCAGCGCGCGCTGCTGGATGATCTGTGCGACACCATGCAATACGGTTCCTTGTGCGCGCTGGGCGGCATGACGCCGTTCCCGGTACAAAGTGCCATGCGTCATTTCCCGGCCGATTTCGGGCTGGACACTCAGGAGCAAGCACGATGAGCTGCCAATGCGGAGCAGGTGCATCCTGCAACAAGGACATGGGCACGCCGGCCCGCCCCGGCGAGGCCAGCATCACCCTTACCATCGACGGCCAGAACATCAGCGTGCCGCCGGGTACTTCTGTCATGCACGCGGCGGCGCTGCTGGACACTGCCATTCCCAAGCTGTGCGCCACCGACAGCCTGGAGCCGTTTGGCTCCTGCCGCATGTGCATGGTGGAAATCGACGGCCATCGCGGCTATCCGGCCTCCTGTACCACACCGGTATCGCCCGGCATGGTGGTGCGCACCCAGAGCGAAAAGCTGGCCAGGCTGCGCCGTGGCGTGATGGAGCTGTATATCTCCGACCATCCGCTCGATTGCCTCACCTGCAGTGCCAATGGCAATTGCGAGCTGCAAACCGTGGCCGGGCAGGTGGGCCTGCGTGAAGTGCGCTATGGCATGGACGGGGCCAATCATCTGCAGGACAAGAAAGACGTTTCCAACCCGTATTTTGATTACGACCCGTCCAAGTGCATCGTGTGCAACCGCTGCGTGCGCGCCTGTGAAGAAACCCAGGGCACGTTTGCGCTGACCATTGCCGGACGCGGTTTTGAATCCCGTGTCAGCGCGGCGGGCGGGGCGGATTTTCTCGGCTCGGAGTGTGTGTCCTGCGGGGCCTGCGTGCAGGCCTGCCCCACCGCCACGCTGATGGAAAAGAGCGTCATCCAGTGGGGCCAGCCGGAGCGCAGCGTCATCACCACCTGCGCTTATTGCGGCGTGGGCTGCTCCTTCCGTGCCGAACTCAAGGGCAATCAGCTGGTACGCATGGTGCCGGACAAGAACGGCCAGGCCAACCATGGCCACTCCTGCGTCAAGGGTCGTTTTGCCTGGGGCTATGCCACCCACCCGGACCGCATCACCAAGCCGATGATCCGCCACAGCATCGACGCGCAGTGGCAGGAGGTCAGCTGGGAAGTGGCGCTCAATCATGCCGCCAGCGAATTCCGCCGTATCCAGCAAAAATATGGCCGAGACGCGGTGGGCGGCATCACTTCCAGCCGCTGCACCAATGAAGAAACCTATCTGGTGCAAAAGCTGGTGCGCGCCGCTTTTGGCAACAACAATGTCGACACCTGCGCCCGCGTCTGCCACTCGCCCACCGGTTATGGCCTGAAACAGACGCTGGGTGAATCCGCCGGTACCCAGAGTTTCGACTCGGTGATGCAGGCCGACGTAGTGCTGGTGATTGGTGCCAACCCCAGCGATGCCCATCCGGTATTTGCCTCGCAATTGAAACGCCGCCTGCGCGAGGGTGCGCAGCTGATTGTCATCGACCCGCGCCGTATCGATCTGGTGGACGCCATCCACGCCCGCGCCGCCCATCATCTGGCGCTGCGCCCCGGCACCAATGTGGCCATGCTCAATGCCTTGGCCCATGTCATCGTCACCGAAGGGCTGCTGGACGAGGACTTTGTCGCCGCCCGTTGCGATAGCGAAGCCTTTGGCCACTGGCGGCACTTTGTCGCCCAGCCGGAACACGCGCCGGAAGCGATGGCTGAAGTATGCGGCGTGGCGGCGGACGACATCCGCGCCGCCGCCCGGCTGTATGCCAGCGCTGGTAATGCCGCCATCTATTACGGCCTGGGGGTGACCGAACACAGCCAGGGCAGTACCTCGGTGATGGCGATTGCCAACCTGGCCATGGCCACCGGCAATATAGGCCGCGAAGGCGTGGGGGTGAACCCGCTGCGCGGCCAGAACAATGTGCAAGGCTCCTGCGACATGGGCAGCTTCCCGCACGAATTCCCCGGCTACCGCCATGTGTCGGACGACGTGGTGCGTGCCGAATTCGAACAGGCCTGGGGTGTGTCCTTGCATAACGAACCCGGCCTGCGCATTCCCAATATGTTCGAAGCTGCGCTGGATGGCAGCTTCAAGGCGCTGTACTGCCAGGGCGAGGACATCGCGCAGAGCGACCCCAACACCCAGCATGTTACCGCCGCGCTGTCGGCCATGGAGTGCGTGGTGGTACAGGATATCTTCCTGAATGAAACCGCCAAGTTTGCCCATGTGTTCTTGCCGGGCAGCTCCTTCCTGGAAAAGGATGGCACCTTCACCAATGCCGAGCGCCGCATCTCGCGCGTGCGCAAGGTGATGGACCCGCTGGGCGGCAAGGCTGACTGGGAAGTCACCGTGGCCCTGGCCCAGGCCTTGGGTTATGCGATGGACTACCGTCATCCATCGGAAATCATGGATGAAATCGCCCGCTTGACCCCCACTTTCAACAGCGTCAGCTATGCCGCGCTGGACCGCCACGGCAGCCTGCAATGGCCATGCAATGCGGCAGCGCCGGATGGCACGGTCACCATGCATATCGGCGAATTCGTACGGGGCAAGGGCCGCTTTATGGTAACCCGCTATGTGCCGACCGAAGAGCGCGTCAACGGCCGCTTCCCGCTGTTGCTCACCACCGGGCGCATCCTCAGCCAGTACAATGTCGGCGCGCAAACCCGCCGCACCGACAACGTGGCCTGGCACGAGGAAGACCGGCTGGAAATCCACCCGGCCGATGCCGAGAACCGTGGCATCGTCGATGGCGACTGGGTGGGCGTGGCCAGCCGTGCCGGCCAGACCGTGCTGCGCGCCAGGGTAAGCGAACGGGTGGCCGCCGGAGTGGTATACACCACCTTCCATTTCCCGGAATCCGGAGCCAATGTCATCACCACGGATAATTCCGACTGGGCCACCAACTGCCCGGAATACAAGGTAACAGCGGTGGAAATCATCAAGGTCAATCAGCCGTCGGAATGGCAGCAGCGTTACCGCCATTTCAGCCGTCAGCAACAGGAACTGCTGCGGCAAGGCCGTGGGGAGGAGGTGCAATGAACCCGTCACACCTGGTGAAGATGGCCAATCAGATCAGCGACTTTTTCAGCGCCGATTGCAGCGAGGAAGAAGCTGCGGCGGAAATCGCCAGCCATCTGCAACGCTTCTGGGCCCCGGCCATGCGCCAGCGGCTGGCCCAGGCGGTGGAGCAGGGCGAAGCGCAAGACTTGCGCCCGGCGGCCTGCCTGGCCGTGCGCAAGTTGGCATTGCCGACAGCACAACACTGATGGCAAGGGATGCGTGGCAGCAGGCTGCGCATCCCGTTCTCATTACTTTTTATCGTTCCTTGCTGTTTTCCGTCCGCGGTGCCATGCCGCCACCGGCCCAACTTCGCATTACTCCGTCGCTTTACAAAACTTGTCATTCCCCTGTGCTGCAGTATGTTGGGGGAACAGACCGCCCGTCATGCAGACAGCGATGAACTTTCATATTGTCTGCGTAAGCTAAGGCGGCACAGGACGGAACACCATGCCATCATCCAGTATTTCCAGGTTTTTCTCTTGCCGGCACGCATGGTACAAGCGGCTATTGGCGCTCAGCTGCCTGTTGGGGAGCATACCGGCCCAGGCGGCCGATAATGTCATTCGCTATTACCCCAGCGGCAGCATTTACACCTACCGCTGGGCCTTGCTCAAGCTGGCGCTGGATCACGTGGAAAAGCTGGATCACCGCCACTACGATCTGGTACCGCTCAATGACAAGGTAACGCAATGGCGTGCCGAACAGCTATTGAGTTCCGGCAAGGTGGATGTGGTGGCCTTCGCTCCGAATGCACAGCGGGAAAAGCTGCTGCAGCCGGTACGCATGGACATCCTCAAGGGCATTATCGGTTACCGGGTGTTTTTTGTGCGCAAGGAAGATGCCGCCCGCATTGCCCGCTTGAATGCACAGCAGTTCCGTAGCAGTGTCCGGCTGGGCCTTAACAGCCAGTGGGCCGACTATCCCATCATGAAGAACAACGGTTACGACATGCTCGCATCCATTGGCTATGAAAGCCTGTTCGAGATGCTGGCCGCCGGCCGCTTTGATGCCTTCCCGCGCGGGCTGAACGAGGTGGGCAGCGAAATGAAGGAACAACTGCCGCGCTATCCCGGACTGACGCTGGAGAAAACCAAGGCCATCTATTTTCCCTTCCCGGTGTACTTCTGGGTGAGCAAGGAAAACACGCCATTGGCCAAGCGCGTGCTGCAGGGCCTTAAACTGGCCGAGCGTGATGGCAGTTTCAAGGCCTTATTCCTGCGTCACCATGCCGAAGCCATCCAGCTGCTGACCGACAATGGCTGGCAAACCACGCAAATCAGCAATACCGAATTACCACCCGGCAATATCAAACCGGATACCAGCTGGTGGTGGAAGCGGCGCTGAACCGGTTTCCCGCACGCCACCAGCTAAACGCCAAAAGAGGCCCATAAGGGCCTCTTTGCTTTTCAATTAAGGCATACAGCCTACTGCAAGCGGCAGGTCATGTTACTGATAACTCATGGTGAAAGTGGCGAGGCCATTGACGGTGCCTCCTGACAGCGTACCGGTACGAATGTAACGCACAAGGAAGGGGAAGGACTGGCTGCCGGTGGCATTTGTAGCCATCTGCAACTGGTTGAGATTACCCGCTGCGCTGGAGTCGGGGCCAAAGTTGACCAGGGCGGGCGTGCCGCTATTGCGCAAAATCTGCAATTTGACCCCTCTGGCACTGGAGCCGGGGCTAAGGCTCAGCTGATTACCGGTATTACCGGGATCGCTGTTGTCTGTCATGGTCATGTAAATCGATACGCTGGTGCTCGGGCAAGTCAGCCTCAGATTGAATGGCGTCGGCTTGGCAGTACTGTTGAGGCTGGGCAGGTCGATTGGGGCGACGTCCGGGAGTGCGACTTGCAGGGAGTTGGTATTCACCGTGCAACTGACGTTCTGCACGGTGTAGTTACCAATGGCTATGCCTGCAAAACTGCTAGTGGCAGTGGCGTTGTCGCCAACGGAACGGCCGGTATAGGTCAGGGTGTAGGTGACCGGCAGTGTGATGGCCGAGACATTCACATTGCTGATGTTGCCAATTTTGATCAGTTTGCCGGCAATATAGCTATTGAAACTCATCTGGCTGGATGTGGGCGTGAAGCTGATAGTCGTGCCGCCGGGAACGGTGGCACTGGCCGGGTTGACAATGCTGTGTTTGATGATGAAACCGATGCCCGGTACCGAGCTGGGGTAAACCGGATAGTTGACGCCGCTTTCGTTATAGTTTCCCACTGCGCTACTCATCCCGCTTGCGGTCAGCCCCAGCGGGGATGTTGTCCCGTCCTGAATCCAATATGCACCGTATAGATCACATATGCCTAGGGGGGAGACCAGGCGGTTACTGGACCAGCCGCTGATGGCGGTGAAGTTGGGCTGGTTGCTGGCGATGTTGCTCTTGGTATCGGTGATGGTAAACAGGGGACCAGTGCTTGCCGATGAGGAGGTGATTATCCATGGTGCGCAGCGTGCCTGGATTGGTCCAAGCCAGAAAGCGGCCAGCAGCAAGGCTGCAAGAAATAACATTGTTTTGCGCATGGCGCGGTTCCATTGCGAGGGAAAGGATGTCGATCAGGCTTGTTTGGCTGATGCGTGAGTCTGGAAGCAGACTATTGATTTATAATAAAAATTAGCATCGGATGATTCTCTTAATCTATTGAGAATTTTCTTTATCCAATTTCCCCGTCACAAAGAACAGCCCGGATCACTTCAGCAAGCAGCCATGAAGTGGTCCGGGCTTGTCACTGCCAACAGGTGACTAGCGTAGCGGCATCGCGGTGGGTGGAATGATCGCCCCGGCATGGGCAATGGCTGCGGCCGACAGCCGGTGGGCATAGGCAGCTGCTTGCGACGGGCTGTAGCCCAGGGTGCGACTGGCCAGATAGCCTGCGGCGAAGGAATCACCAGCGGCGGTGGTATCCACCACTTGTGGCACGGCAGTGGCGAATACTTCCTCACGCAGGCCGGAACTGGCCAGCAGGCAGGGTTCGCCGCCGCGCTTGATCACCACTTCCTTGCAGCCCAGCGCCAGCGTGCGTTCCGCGACGGCTTCTGCACTTTCCGGCCCGTAGAGCGCCTGTTCGTCATCCAGGGTCAGCAGGGCGACATCGGCCAGCGCCAGGATGGCTTCGTGACCGGCACGCGCCTGTTCCCGGAATCCGGGGCCAATGTCATCACCACGGATAATTCCGACTGGGCCACCAACTGCCCGGAATACAAAGTGACCGCGGTGGAAATCATCAAGGTCAACCAGCCGTCGGAATGGCAGCAGCGTTACCGCCATTTCAGCCGTCAGCAACAGGAACTGCTACGGCAAGGCCGTGGGGAGGTGGTGCAATGAACCCGTCACACCTGGTGAAGATGGCCAATCAGATCAGCGACTTTTTCAGCGCCGATTGCAGCGAGGAAGAAGCTGCAACAGAAATCGCCAGCCATCTGCAACGCTTCTGGGCCCCGGCCATGCGCCAGCGGCTGGCCCAGGCGGTGGAGCAGGGCGAAGCGCAAGACTTGCGCCCGGCGGCCTGCCTGGCCGTGCGCAAGTTGGCATTGCCGACAGCGCAACTCTGATGGCAGGGGATGCGTGGCAGCAGGCTGCGCATCCCGTCCTCATCGCTTTTTATCGTTCCTGGCAGTTTTCCGTCCGCGGTGCCATGCCGCCACCGGCCCAACTTCGCATTACTCCGTCGCTTTACAAAACTTGTCATTCCCCTGTGCTGCAGTATGCTGGGGGAACAGACCGCTCCTCACGCAGACAGCGATGAACTTTCATATTGTCTGCGTAAGCTAAGGCGGCACAGGACGGGACACAATGCCATCATCCAGTATTTCCAGGTTTTTCTCTTGCCGGCAGCCGTGGCGTAATCGCTTGTTGCCGTTCATTGGCCTGCTGGCTTGCCTGCCGGCCCAGGCTGCCGACAATGTGATCCGCTATTACCCCAGCGGCAGCATTTACACCTACCGCTGGGCCTTGCTCAAGCTGGCGCTGGATCATATGGAAAAGCTGGATCACCGCCACTACGCGCTGCTACCGCTCAATGACAAGGTGACGCAATGGCGGGCCGAACAGCTATTGAGTTCCGGCAAGGTGGATGTGGTGGCCTTCGCTCCGAATGCACAGCGGGAAAAGCTGCTGCAGCCGGTACGCATGGACATCCTCAAGGGCATTATCGGTTACCGGGTGTTTT
>NZ_JAELUD010000321.1:0-255 GCF_016429185.1 Aquitalea sp. ASV11 | reverse complement strand
TGCGGGCTACCACCGAATCATCCACGAAGAACAGGTACTGGTCGCTCTCCAGCTGGGCTTGCGGAATCTCCGGCAGGCGCGGCTCACCCACCACGGTGGCCAGAATCTGCTCCACGTCCAGAATGGACACCAGCTTGCCGTCTTCCAGCTCGGTGATGGCGGTGATCAGGTTGGAGTTGGTGGCGCTGCTGTTCATCATGTTTTCCGGGGCGCGCACGCGGTCCCAGTCCACCCGGATGATGCGGTCCACCGAAT
>NZ_JAELUD010000320.1:0-255 GCF_016429185.1 Aquitalea sp. ASV11 | reverse complement strand
TGCGGGCTACCACCGAATCATCCACGAAGAACAGGTACTGGTCGCTCTCCAGCTGGGCTTGCGGAATCTCCGGCAGGCGCGGCTCACCCACCACGGTGGCCAGAATCTGCTCCACGTCCAGAATGGATACCAGCTTGCCGTCTTCCAGCTCGGTGATGGCGGTGATCAGGTTGGAGTTGGTGGCGCTGCTGTTCATCATGTTTTCCGGGGCGCGCACGCGGTCCCAGTCCACCCGGATGATGCGGTCCACCGAAT
>NZ_JAELUD010000319.1:0-255 GCF_016429185.1 Aquitalea sp. ASV11 | reverse complement strand
GCAAGCGCCTGAACGAAACCCTGCATCTGGTGCTGACCGATGTGGAAATGCCGGAAATGGACGGCTACATGCTGACCAAGCTGATCAAGAGCGACCCGCGCTTTGCCGGCATTCCGGTGCTGATGCATTCCTCGCTGTCCGGCAGCTCCAACCAGAAGCTCGGCCAGTCGGTGGGTGTGGATGAGTATGTATCCAAGTTCGAAGCCCAGAAGCTGTCGATGAAGTTGCGCGAAATGCTCAAGCTGACCAACAACT
>NZ_JAELUD010000318.1:0-255 GCF_016429185.1 Aquitalea sp. ASV11 | reverse complement strand
CGGCTTCGGTCAGGGTCTTGTGGTCGATTTCGGGGCTATGCTGGGTGGACAGCACCACGGTGTCGATGCGCTTGGGCAGGCCGGTTTCACCATCGTAGACGCAGGTGATCTGGCTCTTGGCGTCCGGACGCAGCCACGGCAGGCGGCCGTCCTTGCGCAGTTCGGCCTGGCGCTGCACCAGACGGTGGGCGTAATAGATGGGGAAAGGCATCAGCGTCGGGGTTTCGTCGCAGGCATAACCGAACATCAGGCCCT
>NZ_JAELUD010000317.1:0-255 GCF_016429185.1 Aquitalea sp. ASV11 | reverse complement strand
GCGCCTTTTTCTATCATCCATTTGATGGGGCGCAGCTCGAAGATGCGTTTCGGTTTCGGGCTGGGCACCACGCGGCGGTAGTAGTCGCCGTCGGCCTTGACGGTCCAGCCGTGGCTGGCAGCCAACGCTTCGGCTTCTTCCTTGCTGTACACCGGGCCGACGAATTTGGTGGGGTTCTGGAAGGCCGGGTCGGCGGCGTCGACTTCGGTCTGGGTGAGGATGGTGGCCAGCGGCACTTCAAACGGCAGCACGTTG
>NZ_JAELUD010000316.1:0-255 GCF_016429185.1 Aquitalea sp. ASV11 | reverse complement strand
GGAAGCGCTGTGAGGCGTTAAGCTAACCGATACTAATTGCTCGTGAGGCTTGATCCTATCATTTGAGTGGCTTGGGAAACCGGGTCCGGATGGATAGTGAATGTGCGACGCGATCAAAGATCCAAGATAAGATACCTAATTAATTCAGTGATCCAGACGGTGTCTGGATGACAAAGCTTCTTCAAGTTTGTTGACAGTTTATGTCTGGTGGCCATAGCGAGGTGGTCCCACGCCTTCCCATCCCGAACAGGACCG
>NZ_JAELUD010000315.1:0-259 GCF_016429185.1 Aquitalea sp. ASV11 | reverse complement strand
GTCTGGCGAGCCTTGCTGGCGCAGCGCGAGGCCCTGCCCGAAGGGCTGACGTTCGGCGATCTCTTGCGCCTTGGCGCGCAATGGCTGGCCGGGCGCGAAGACCGGGCCGAGTGGGCGCATGTCTGGCAAGACTTGCTGGCGCAGCGCGAGGCCCTGCCCGAAGGGCTGACGTTCGGCGAACTCTTGCGCCTTGGCGCGCAATGGCTGGCCGGGCGCGAAGACCGGGCCGAGTGGAACTACGTCTGGCAAGCTTTGCTGG
>NZ_JAELUD010000314.1:0-279 GCF_016429185.1 Aquitalea sp. ASV11 | reverse complement strand
GCAATATTGATGCACTGTTCGAAAGGGTTTAGATCTTCACTTCGTCACGGATGATCGGGCAGGTCATGCAGTGACCACCGCCACGGCCACGGCCCAGTTCGGAGGCCGGAATCTCGATCACTTCCACCCCGTGCTGACGCATCAGCTTGTTTGTGTAGGTGTTGCGGTCGTAGGCCACCACCACGCGGCGGTCCAGGGCCACCACGTTGTTGCCGTCATCCCATTGTTCGCGTTCGCGCTGGTAGGCATCGCCGGCGGTTTGGATGATGTGCACTTCCT
>NZ_JAELUD010000313.1:0-279 GCF_016429185.1 Aquitalea sp. ASV11 | reverse complement strand
CCCCCCCCCCCCCCCCCCCCCCCCCCCCCCCCCCCCCCCCCCCCCCCCCCCCCCCCCCCCCCCCCCCCCCCCCCCCCCCCCCCCCCCCCCCCCCCCCCCCCCCCCCCCCCCCCCCCCCCACACCCCCACATCTTACTGTTCGTCGGCAGCGTCAGATGTGTATAAGAGACAGGATTGTATTTCTGCCGCACAATGGCCAGCTGGGAGAAACCGCATGAGCCGACTGGCCATTGTGCGGCAGAAATACAATCCGGCCGGTGGGGCAGAACGGATTGTCAG
>NZ_JAELUD010000034.1:0-43400 GCF_016429185.1 Aquitalea sp. ASV11 | reverse complement strand
AAGGCTACCACCGCCGCCATCTTGCCGTTTTCCGCCACCACCCGGCCGGCCGGCTCTGCCACGCCGATGAAGCGGGCCGACAGCATGCCGCTGTAGTGCATGCCGGCAATGGCAAAGCCCATGATGCAACCGGCCAGCAGATTGGTTCTCCCCTCGCCCAGGCGGGCCAGCTGACGCAGGCCGAAGCGTATCCACAGCGACAGGGTGGCCAGCAAAATGGCAATCAGCAGCGAAAACACGAACCAGCCCGGCGCGTAGCGCAGGATGGGAGCCATCTGCATGGCGGCCATGCCGGTGTAGTGCATGCCGCCTATCCCCGCCCCCACCAGCAGGCCGCCCAGCCACAATTGCTGGCGGCTCACCTGCGGGGATGCCAGCATGTTGAGCGCCACCCAGGACGCACAGAAAGCCGGCAGGATGGATAGCAAGGTCAGTTGCAGGTCGTAATGCACCGAGGTGCACAAATCAAAGGCCAGCATACCGACGAAATGCATGGCCCAGATGCCGATGCCCTGGAACAGGGCACCGCTGAGCAGAGCCATCTGGCGCAGGCCACTGGACAGTGTGCGTGCAGCCAGCCCGGCCATGTACAGGGTGACTACCGATGTAACAATGGCTACCAGCACGGACAGGGCCACCAGCCAGGGCTGATAGATGCCGGGCAAGAGCGGCAGTGTGCGGCTGTCAGAGAAGATGAAAAAAGCGTCAAGCATGAGGCAAGGCCAGGTCAGAGTGGAAGGTCGGCCACCGGAGCAAGCGGTGGCCTACAGACATGTAAAGCGGCGCATGGCACCAGACATCGTCACAGGCCGGAAGGAAGAGCGGCCGGTTTGCCAAAGAAAAAGCCTTGCAGTTCGTTCACGCCCAGCATGCGCATTTTTTCTGCCTGTTCCAGGGTTTCTATGCCTTCGGCAATCACGCGTATCTTCAGCCGCCGGGCAATGAACACCACGGCCTCGATGATGGCGATGTTCTTTTCGTCTTCGGACTGGATAAAGGCCTTGTCGATCTTGATGGCGTCAATCGGCAGCTCGCAGATGCGCGAGAACGAAGAATAGCCAGTGCCGAAGTCATCAATATGAATTTCCACCCCCAGTTGCTTGATCTTGAACAGCGCCTGTTTCACCAGCGCGATTTCGTCTTCGTGGAACACGCTTTCGGTCAGCTCGACAATCAGGTTTTGCGGGGCAAAGTCGCCGCTGGTAAACAGCATCAGCTTGTCGACAAAGTCTTCCTGCAACAGCTGGTAGAGCGACACATTCACCGCCACTTTCACCGGCTTGCCCGCCATTTGCTGCAGCAGCGGCTGGGCAGCCATGGCCTGATGAATCACCCAGTCGCCCAGCTCCACAATGGTGCCGCTTTCCTCGGCCACCGGGATGAACTCCACCGGCGAGATATCACCCAGCTCCGGGTGTGCCCAGCGCGACAGGATTTCACAGGACGCCAGCGTGTGGTCCTCGGCCGAGACAATATTGTGGGTGACAATGGACAGCTGGCCATTGCCGATGGCCATGCGCAGGTCCTGTGCCAGCGTGGTCTTGCGTCGCAGTTGCTCGCGCATGCCGGGGGTGAAGAACACCACATGGCCGCTGTGACGCGCCTCACCGGCAGCAATGTCGGCATACAGAAACAGGTTGTTGGGGTTGTCACAATCCTGCTCGGACACCGCGCCGATATTGACGTCCACACAGATGGTCTTGCCCGCCACCTGCATGCGCTGGCTGATTTCCTGCTTCAGCATGACGCCCACTTCCTCCGGGGTCAGCGCGCCCTCACCCAGGCGGGAAAAATAGAAAATGAACTCGTCGCCACCCCAGCGCCCCACCTGACAGTCGACATTGCCGAAAATGTCCTGGTTCAGCTGCGACGCCAGCGCCTCCAGCCGCTGCGCCACCTGGCGCAGCACCATGTCGCCAGCCTCGTGGCCCATGCCATCATTGATTTGCTTGAAGCGCGCCAGATTGATCAGGAAAACCGTGACATTGCCGGGCGTGATGCCAAAGTACTTCACCAGATTGAACACGCCATGGCGGTTCAACAGGCCGGTCAGCTCGTCGTAATACGCCAGGCGCAGCAAATCCTTGCTTCGTTCCTCCACCCGCGCTTCCAGCGTGTCGTTTTCCTGCTTCAGTTCTTCCGCCATCGAAGAAACTTCATTCAGCAAATCCTTGTTGGACAAAGACAAACCGATACTGCGGCGGACCAGCTTGTAGTTGTGCTGGTGGGTAATCATCATCACCCAGGCGAAAATCATCCCCAGCACACCCAGCGTGACATAGGAGTGAATGCCCGACTGGAACAGCCGGATACAGGCAGGCATCAATAGCAGCAGGATATAAGCCTTGCCGGCTACTTTAAGGGATGACAGCGTACCGGTGGCCCCACCAGCCAGTGCGGCCAGGATTACGATAATGGCAAACTGCTGCGGCCCCTGGTAATGCGCAATGCCCCACCAGCCCAGCACCGCCCAGAGTCCGGCGGCGCTCACCAGCCCCAGGCTCAGGTAGAAGCTGTCGGCCAGCAGAAAGGTGTGGGTTTTGCGATAGCGTCTGGCTGCATGCAGAAACTGGACAAAACGCAGGACGGTGAGTACAAGTGCCGCGCCGGACCACTGCAGGACAAAGCTGGAAGAGTCGTCAGACAGGATATAAGTAATGGCCAGAATGGCTGCCAGATTGACCAGCAAGCCAACTGCATAATTTTTCAATGACTCGCGCCATATTCTTTCAAGCATGCCTTGCTGCATAAACCGCCTTATCAATGACTGGGCCCTGTCGCGCCGGCTGGTGGCCAAGGTGATGGCAGCTGCTGACTGCTGCCACGGACATGCCGGGCTGGTGCAGGAAGATGCTGCGCATGACACTGGCTGTAAACTGCCATTATAAGCGCTGCCAGCAGGCTGTTATGCCATCGGCGACAAATTTTGCCGTGGTCACGGTGAATGAAATCCCGGCCCTGCTCAGGCATCCGCGCATAGCTGGCGCAAGGCTTCGGCAAATTGCAGCAAGGGGCGGGACTGTGCGCCGGCACGGGTAAACATGGCAATCGGCGGCAAGGTCCAGTCAAACGAATACGGCACAATGGCCAGCCCGGCAGTACGCACCAGTTCTTCGGCAATATCCGCCGGCACAATCGACACCGCCCGCTCGCTGGCCACAATCATCTCGCCAATCAGCTTGGACGAATAACTCTCGACAATCGGCGATGGCGGTGCAACCCCGGCGGCCAGAAAAATGTCGGCCACCTGCTCGCGCATCGGCGTATTGGGTGCGCCCAGAATCCAGTCCAGCGCCACCAGTTGCTGCCAGTCCTGCCGCACCCGGCCCAGCTGGGCTGCCAGTCGCCGACTGGCAATCAGTCGTGGTTGCTGGCGGTACAGCAGGCTGAACTCCACCCCGGCCAGATCCACTGTGGACGAGGCCCGGCCAATCACGATATCCAGCGTGTGATCCTGCAATTGCGGCAATAGCTGGTCGCTGGTGCCTTCGTGAATGGTCACGGTCAGGCCCTTGCTGTCCTCCGGCATGGCACGGCGGATGGCAGCCGACAGCAAACGGCCCGAGATAAAGGGAATCACCCCCACATGCAGGTGGGCATCAAAACCGGCCACCGCACTTTCCATGTCACGCACCAGATGCCCCAGGTCGTGAATCATCGCCTGGGCCCGCGCCAGCACCAGCTTGCCCAGCGCCGTGGGGGCCATGCCGCGCACCGAGCGGTCGAACAAGGGTGCACCGAACATGCTTTCCAGCTCGGCCAGCGCACTGGTGATGGCCGGCTGGCTGCTGGCCATTTGTTCAGCCACCCGCGTCAGGGAGCCGTACTGCCGGATATTCAGCAGCAGGATCAGATGCCGCATTTTCAGCCGCGAACTCAAGCGGCGCAGCACTTCTTCGCCATTAATGCCCGTCATATCGCCGCATTCCATAAGATAAACATTATGGGATGATAGTAAATCAAAATAACCAGCTTATGTTTACTGCCTAGAATGGCCACATTCGCAGGGGCAGACCACCTCACCCCTGGCAGCCAACCGGGCGATGCGGCACAGCACAGACAGCCACCAGCCCACCTCACTGGAGAAAATGCGTCATGGATACCACCGACCGTCAGGCAGCACTGGATTACCACGAATTTCCCACCCCGGGCAAAATCGCCGTCAACGCCAGCAAGCCGCTGGTGACCCAGCGTGACCTGGCGTTGGCCTACACACCGGGCGTGGCCGCCGCCTGCGAAGAAATCGTCGCCGACCCGCTCAATGCCAGCCGCTTTACCGCCCGCTCCAATCTGGTGGGCGTCATCACCAACGGCACTGCCGTGCTGGGCCTGGGCAATATCGGCGCGCTGGCCTCCAAGCCGGTGATGGAAGGCAAGGCCGTGCTGTTCAAGAAATTTGCCGGTGTGGACGTGTTCGACATCGAAATCAACGAAACCGACCCGGACAAGCTGGTGGACATCATCGCCAGCCTGGAATCCACCTTTGGCGGCATCAACCTGGAAGACATCAAGGCCCCGGAATGCTTCGAGGTGGAACGGAAGCTGCGCGAACGGATGAAGATTCCGGTCTTCCATGACGACCAGCACGGCACCGCCATCACCGTGGCTGCCGCCTTCATCAACGGCCTCAAGGTCGTGGGCAAGGACATCCGCCAGGTGAAGGTAGTCACCTCCGGTGCCGGTGCCGCCGCCCTTACCTGCCTGGACCTGATGGTGCATCTGGGCCTGCCGCTGGAAAACATCTGGGTGACCGATATCGAAGGCGTGGTCTACCAGGGTCGTACCGTGCTGATGGACCCGGCCAAGGCGCGCTTTGCCCAGCCTACCGACGCCCGCACCCTGCGCGAAGTCATTGCCGGGGCCGATGTATTCCTCGGCCTGTCCGCTGGCGGAGTGCTCAAGCCCGACATGGTGGCGCAGATGGCCGCCCGCCCGCTGATTCTGGCGCTGGCCAACCCGGCCCCGGAAATCCTGCCGGAAGAAGCCCATGCGGTGCGTGACGACGTGGTGATGGCAACCGGCCGTTCCGACTACCCCAACCAGGTCAACAACGTGCTGTGCTTCCCCTATATTTTCCGTGGTGCGCTGGACGTGGGTGCCACCACCATCAGCCGTGAAATGGAAGTGGCCGCGGTGTACGCCATTGCCGGCCTGGCCGAAGAAGAACAGAACGAAGTAGTCGCCGCGGCTTATGGCAGCTACGACCTGTCCTTCGGCCCGCAATACCTGATTCCCAAACCCTTCGATCCGCGCCTGATCGTGCGCATTGCCCCGGCCGTGGCCAAGGCGGCAATGGACAGCGGCGTGGCCACCCGGCCGATTGCCAACCTCGACGCCTATACCGAGCAGCTGCAACAGTTTGTCTACCACTCCGGCAGCTTCATGAAGCCGCTGTTTGCCGCCGCCAAGAAGCTGGTACGCGAAGGCGGCAAAACCCGCATCGTGTTTACCGAAGGCGAGGACGAACGCGTGCTGCGCGCCGTGCAGGTCATCGTGGATGAAAAACTGGCGCGCCCCATTCTGGTGGGCCGCCCGGAAGTCCTGCTGGCGCGTATCGAAAAATTCGGCCTGCGCCTGCGTCTGGGCGAGGACGTGGAAGTTACCAACCCGGAATACGACGAACGCTTCCACCAGTACTGGACCAGCTACTGGGAGCTGATGTGCCGTGATGGCGTGACCAAGGAAATGGCCCGCGTGGAAATGCGCCGCCGCCTGACCCTGATTGGCGCGATGATGGTACGGCTGGGCGATGCCGACGGCATGATTTGCGGCACAGTGGGCGGCTATCAGGACCACCTGCACTACATTGATCAGGTGATCGGCAAGAAGCCCGGCTCGGACACCTATGCCGCCATGAACATCCTGCTGCTGGAAAAACAGACCGTGGCGCTGGTGGACACCCACGTCAACGACAACCCCACGGCCGAACAGATTGCCGAATTCACCGTGGCCGCTGCCGAGGAAATGACGCTGCTGCACATGAAGCCCAAGGCTGCACTGCTGTCGCGCTCCAACTTCGGTTCCGGCAGTTCGGCCTCCGGCAGCAAGATGCGCCAGGCACTGGAACTCATCCGCCAGCGCGCCCCGGAGCTGGAAGTGGATGGCGAAATGCACGGCGACTGCGCACTGGACGAAGCGCTGCGCATGAACATCCTGCCGATGTCACGGCTGAAAGGTGCCGCCAACCTGCTGGTCTGCCCCAATGTCGACGCAGGCAACATCGCCTACAACCTGCTGAAGACCGCTGCCGGCAGCAATGTGGCCGTCGGCCCCTTCCTGCTGGGCGTCAATGCGCCGGTCAACATCCTCACCTCCAGCTCCACCGTGCGCCGCATCATCAATATGGCGGCGCTCACCGTGATGGAAGCCAACCGCCAGGCTGACTAAGCCTGCCCGGGCTGCTGCGCGCCACACCGGCCGCAGCAGCCTGTCCTTCCAGGCCTGAAAGCCGCCGCATCCCCGTCCAAACCCCGCTTTACTGATCAGCTGACAAGCGTGCACGCAAACGCGGGGCGGCAAAGTCCAGAAAAGCGCGCAGCTTGATGGGCAACCTGCCCTGCGCTGCATACACCAGGCTCACCGGCCATGCGGCTGCTTCATAATCCGCCAGTACAATCTGCACCCGCCCTTCACGCCTTGCCTGTTCGCACTGGTAGGACAGCACACGGGTAAGGCCAAGGCCGCCGCAAGCGGCATCCAGCGCCGCCTCGGCCCCGTTGACGACAAGCCGGGGGTTGATGGGCAGCAGCGAAACCGCATCACCTTTATAGAACGGCCAGGCTTGCGTACCGGCCAGCGCGTCATAGCTGATGCAGTCGTGCCGGCGGATATCCTCCGGCACCGTGGGCAGGCCGCGCTGCGCCAAGTATTCCGGGCAGGCACACACCACCTGACGCACTTCACCCACCCGGGTGGCCACCAGGCTGCTGTCCGGCAGCGGGCCAATGCGCACCGCCAGGTCGATATGCTCCTCCAGCAAATGCGACACCCGGTCGCCCAGTTGCAGGCGGATATTGATATCCGGGTAAGCCTTGAGAAAGTCCACCACCACCGGGGTGACATGCAGACGGCCAAACACCACCGGCGCAGTGATGACCAGATCCCCCTTGGGCGCGGCATATTCGCCACAGGCGGCACGTTCGGTTTCGTTGACATCGTCCAGAATGCGCCGGCATGCCTCCACATAGCTGCGCCCGGCCTCGGTCAGCGCGATATGCCGGGTGGAGCGCTGCAACAGCTGCACGCCCAGGTAGCTTTCCAGCTCCGCCACCTTGCGGCTGACAGTGGCCAGCGGCAGCCCAAGCCGCCGCGCCGCTGCCGAAAAACCACCGGCATCCACCACCGCCACCAGCAGTGCCATTGCTTCCAGTCTGTCGGCCATATTCTCGATTTCCGGGATAGTTATTCCATATTTTAACGGATTATCACCAAATCTGAATGCAGGTATCGTCTGGGCTGTCGTCACCACACACCTAACGGAGCCAGACCATGTCCCACCTCACCATCCCCGCCACCATCGCCGATGCCCCAGCTGCCTCGCAAGCCATGCTGGAAGCGGTCAACAAACAGTTTGGCCTTGTTCCCAACCTGTTCCGTCTGGTGGCCAACAGCCCGCAAGCACTGGAAGGCTACCTCGCCCTGTCCGCGGCTCTGGGGCGCGGCAGCCTGCCGGCCCAAACCCGCGAGCGTATTGCGCTGGCCGTGGCCGAAATCAACCGCTGCGCCTATTGCCTGTCCGCCCATAGCTACCTGGGCAAGAACCTGGCCAGGCTGGACGAGGCCGAAATCCTGGCCAACCGCCGTGGCACCTCCACCGATCCCAAGGCCGATGCCGCCGTGCGCTTTGCCGCGCAAGTGGCACGTGAACGCGGCCATGTCGGGCGCGACGCCTTGCTGGCAGTCAAGGCCGCCGGCTATGACGAGGCGCAGATCATCGAAATCGTGCAGCATGTTGCGCTCAATAGCTGGACCAACTACATCAACTCTGTAGCCGACACCGATATCGACTTCCCCGCGGTCCAGCCCTTTAGTGCCTGACCCATCGCCCCGGCACCCGCCGGGGCAAGCCACCCGGAGCCCGCCATGAACCGCCCACCCCTGCCCCCGTTTGACTCCACCAGCGCCGCCCTGAAAGTACGGCTGGCCGAAGACGCCTGGAACAGCCGCGACCCGGCCCGCGTTGCACAGGCCTACACGCCGGACAGCCGCTGGCGCAACCGCGACCGCTTCATTCAGGGCCGTGCGGCCATCGAAGCGTTTTTGACCGAGAAATGGCAGCGCGAGCAGGAATACCGGCTGATCAAGGAACTGTGGGCCTTCAGCGAACAGCGCATTGCCGTGCGCTTTGCCTATGAATGGCGCGACCACAGCGGCCAGTGGTACCGCGCCTATGGCAATGAAAACTGGGAATTCGACGCGCACGGCCTGATGGCCATCCGCCACGCCAGCATCAACGACCTGGCCATTACGGAGGCCGACCGTCTATTTCACTGGCCGCAAGGCAGGCGGCCGGACGATCACCCCTCGCTGTCCGCGCTGGGGCTGTAAGCAGGCTTTCAGCCTGACACCACCCCGCCCCGGCGACACCTTGCTGTTGCCGGGGCCATCCCCTGCTCACGCACAGGCCGCCTTGCGCTGCTGCGCGGCCTCCACCCGCCACGCCTGCTTTTCTGTGCGCTTGGCCAGTTGCTGGTAACAGGCACTGGCCAGCCGCAGCAGCTCGGCATGATTGCAATCCAGCCCGTCCGGCCCGGCAATACGCTGCGCCAGCGCTTGCAACGGTGTGGCCTGGCTATCCAGTTCCACCAGTCGGCCATGCGCATGGCGGCGCGGGTGGTCCGGGCTGTAATTGAGAGTCAGCAGCCAGTGGCTGCGTTGCCAGCCCGGCCCATGTTGCAGCACCGCTTGCAGCACGGCATGGCTGATTTGTTGCCCGGCCTCCGCCGCCATGGCCAGTGCCTGCTCCCAGCTGGCGTAGCAATCGGGGCGTTGTTGCAATGCTGGCAGTGCTTGTCGCTCCAGCCACAGGCGCAGGCGGCGCGCAGCCGGACGTTTGCTCTGGCGCAAGGCGCGTTGCAGTGTGGCAGCAGGCCAGCCGGTTTGCGGTGTGTCTTGCAGGCTCAGGCTGATGGTGCAGCCCAGCTGCGGCGGGAGTTGTTGTTGCAGGCTGTGGCGCAGGCGCGGGCCGAACAGTTGCAGGATGTCGTCGGCCAGCAGGCAGTAATGGCCGTGGTGTTGCACTACGCGGACGGGTTTGCCGAGGTAGCAGAGTGTCAGGGGTGGTGGCTGGGGGATGATGGGGTCGGGATGCGTCATGGTGCTGCCCTCCGTTGCAGGATGAAGGCTGCCACGCGCTTGTTTGAAGGCGGGTGGCAGGCCAAAGCGGGGTTGGCGAACCGGGAGAATCACCACTGAACCGGCAGACCGTATAGGTCTCCCCGCCTGGCCTGCCATTGAAGGGGGCAGACGCAAGCAGAAAAAGCCGCTTTTACACGGCTTTCCCGGTAATTCTCATCAGGTCGCCAAACCTGGATGCGCTTGAAAACGCAACGGGACAAGGCTAATCAGCACCACCGGGGACGGCAAGGGTAGAGGGACGGGGAAACACTGGCAAGAGGTGCAGGTAAGGGGCTGATGATGTTTTAAATGCCGCTTCCGCGCGGCGGACGGGATGCGTGTTTGCCTGGCGACGTTATTGTAGCCAGCCCGTAGGGCGGAAGCCCCAGCCTTACCGGGGCGTTCCGCCGCCATGCGGACTATCCCGGCACACAACAAAAAATCAATTATTCAGACTGTAGAAATCCGCTGCGCGAATGATGTTTTGTTTTGCCGCTTCCGCGCGGCGGACGGGAAGGAGAGCTTGCCTGGCCAAGCCCTCCTTCACCTCCAAGGCCACCCCAGCAAGCATGGCCTGCGGCTACCCTCCGGGGCCTGACACTGCTGAGGCACGGCTGGAACTCGCGATTGGCTAACGTCCAATCGCTCAAACAGCCAGCCGCTTAAAACCGCAGCAGCGCCACCCGTCGGCATGCTTGACGGGGCCAAGTGGGCGCGTTGATTCGGTAGTTTTTCGGCGGGGGAAATGGATTTATTCGGGAACGTTTCAGGGTGGATCGCCCCTGCGGGGCATCCACCCTACGGGATAGGCGCGTAGGGCGGAAGCCCCGGCCTTACCGGGGCGTTCCGCCGTCATGCGGACCATACCAGCAATACCCGAACTGGAAAGACAGCTATTTCTACAATTATTCAGGAATAGACTGAGGGAAGGTGATAGTTTCATCCTCAATCATTTTCAAAGTTCGACCATCTTCTGCAATCCAGCCTTGCGGGCCGCTACGTGAAGTACCTGCAACCAAAGCAGCAGCATAGCTGGACGAACTTGTCAGAACATCCTCAGCCAACTCCAAATGGCCACTCGCCGCATCTGGGAATAAACGGCCATCCTCTTGCATCTTCTGCTTTTGCTGCAAAATTCGCGATGGCAAACTGTCCATATTTTTGCTGGAAAGCTGGGAACCTTTCTTTAGCACAAAACCTTCATCGGTCACCGAGCCATGCGCCACCAGTCCATTCACCGTGAAAGTCAGGTTATCCAGTTTGGTAGACACCGGACCTGCGACAACTTGTGTAGATTGCAAGGAAACATCGAGACTCACAGGGGCAGAACGCAGCAGAGGCTCCAGAATGGGATAACCCAGCGTTCCCAGCACCATCCGGATATTATCGGTAAATTCTGCCATCGCATCCTTGTCTGCACGAGGCAAACTGGACTCCGTCGGCGTATTTCCATTCTCCAGAGTGTAACGGTCTGCCTTTTTTGCAATGGCGACTAGATTCGACTCTAGGAATTTGACATGAGCCTTAGTCAGGTTTTCGTCCTTGCTAGTGAAAATAACCACCTCGTTCCAGAAGTCTTTCAACCGGTCATGCGACGTCAAACGCTCTGCCACATTCTCGGACTCCCCAATGTAAGCCAGAGGCTTGGCATCCCCCAATCGCGCCTCAAACAACAGATACACACCTGGTTTACTGGCCTCCGGCCAGGCCGATAACTCACTAAGCCTGTTGCGCGGACACGCTAATCCGTGGCCTGTCCAGTTGACTAACTCAGCGTAGCGGATGCCAGTAACTGTGGCATCCGCAAGAAAGATTCGGATTGACTTTCCTACTGGCACCAGACCCTCACAATCATGCAAAATAAATAATTTGTCATATAATATAGATACTTCATATTTTCTTGCAATTAGTTTTTCCCAATCCATCAAAGCAAACCAATAAATTTAGAGGTGTAAATTGTTCGACTCTATCATACTTAGAAAATCTTTCAACGGAGATATAATCTCCATTGGTGAAGTTGCCGAAGCAATGTTTTACTATCAAAAAGTACAATTAATAATCGACCAAGGCACTCTCACAAATTTCATTAAAAAACTAGGCCCAAAAGACACACTAAGACTACTAAACAGACCAGAAATATCTGCAGTATATTGTGAAGAAATACTTGGCGTTCAAACGCAAACATATGGCGTTACACCATATCATTCATTTATTGCAGCAAAAATTTCTGGCAATCAAGAAACAGGTGAGCTTAAATCACTTAGCGAACGAATTGCATACACATTAAGAAACGTATGCAGTGACCAAAATGAAGCTAACAAATTCGCAGAATCATTTATTAAAAAAACCCCATGCAGAGACTACTCCAGCGACCACTATATCAAGGGGGGCATAACAAAATCTGCATTAAACGACCTAAACGATCAAAAACTACTTAGACATTTATTTGAAGAGCGACTAAAGCAAATTGACAATGAATTCCACCTCAGCAGTGACTCAAAAATTGAAATATACAAAGAAAATAATAACATAAGATTTACAATCTTCACAGATTTCAATCTAAACGAATTCAATAGAAAAAACATAGAAAATCACAATCTGGACTCACCAATAACAATGGCCAACATTTTGACTTCTCTATTGGATGCAAATGCCGACCTCGCCATAGCATCGCACTATGGTGGCGACCTAATGACAACTCATATTAATTCAGAAATTCTAAAAAGAAAATTTGATAGATTCTTGCATCGCACCGAAATAAACAAAGAAAAAATAGACAATTTTCGTGAGTGCATTTTAAATAACTCACCAACCATAACCGAAGTCATAAACACAAACGAAAGAAATATTGACGAATTATTTAAAATGCTCGACAAAGCCGAAAAATTCAAGCATTGGTCTCGCAATATAAATCCCGAGGAAAACATCGTGCACGAATACATAGAGGAAATTCAAAAGAAGGGGGTAGAAAGTAAAATGAAAACAAAAACAATCAGATACATAATTGGCAAAGCGATTAGCAGCATTGAAACAACCCTGAAAGTAGCACCAGCAATGAGCCTATCGTATGAAGCACTTGACTTGCTACTACTTGACAAACTACTAGAAAATTGGAAACCAAATCATTTTATAACCAAAACTTTAACCCCATTTCTTAGCAGCAACAATAAATAAGACATAACATTGAAAACATTGCCCACCTCTAATTATTGATCACTTTGCTTCCCAAATCCCGGCGGATCGCCCCTGTGGGGCATCCGCCCTACGGGAACAAGCACCCCCTCCCCCCCCAATCACCACCCACCCGCACAGGTCATGGCCATTCAGCCATGCCCTGACTCGATATCGGTGATGGGCAGTTTGTTCATCACCTTTATTTCCCTGAGCGAGATATTGCTGCGGATGCTGAACACCCCCGGCAATTTGCGCAGTACTTTCTCGACAAAGCGGCTGTAGTCATCCAGGTCGCGTGCGACCACTTGCAGCAGGAAGTCGGCTTCGCCGGTGGTGTTGTGGCAGGCCAGTATCTGCGGGCAGGCCTGGATGATGCGTTCGAATGCGGCGGTGGCTTCTTCGCTGTGCTGGGTGCAGACAATCTGCACAAAGGCCATCACCCCTATTCCCAGTTTGCGCCGGTTCAGTACTGCTTTGTAACCCTCGATCACCCCCAGCTCTTCCAGCCGTTTCTGCCGTCGCCAGCAGGAGGCTTCGCTCATGGCAAATTGTTCGGCCAGCTTGGCGTTGGACAGGCGGCCATCCTGTTGCAGCTTGTCGGCGATGGCGAGGTCTACTTTGTCGAGGTCGGTCATTTTGAAGAAAGCTTTCACCGGGTAGTTAATGAGTGAAATCCTATTTCAGATTACGGCTTATTCCAATGGCAATCTGACAGGTAATTTCTGGGAAAACGTTCACAATAAATGCACCATTTCACCGAGGAGTACTGCATGAAAGCCATTGTTTACGAATCGTTTTCCGCCCCGCCGCAACTGACTACCGTGCCGGACCCGACGCCGGATAACAGCGGTGTGGTGATCCAGGTGATGGCAACCGGCGTGTGCCGTAGCGACTGGCATGGCTGGGTTGGCCACGACCCGGACATCCAGCTGCCGCATGTTCCGGGCCATGAGTTTGCCGGGGTGGTGACGGCGGTTGGCAAGCAGGTGGGCAAATGGAGGATTGGCGATCGGGTCACGGTGCCGTTTGTGGCTGGCTGTGGTCATTGCCCGGAGTGTCATTCCGGTAATCATCAGGTGTGCGACCACCAGTTCCAGCCCGGCTTCACCCACTGGGGTTCGTTTGCCGAGTATGTGTCCATCCATCAGGCGGATATCAATCTGGTGGCCTTGCCGGAGTCGCTGGATTTCACCACCGCCGCCAGTCTGGGCTGCCGTTTTGTGACATCGTTCCGTGCGGTGGTGGATCAGGGTAAAACCTCGGCCGGGCAGTGGGTGGCGGTGCATGGCTGTGGTGGCGTTGGCCTGTCTGCCATCATGATTGCCAATGCCATCGGGGCGAATGTGATTGCCATTGATATTGCGGACGACAAGCTGGAACTGGCGCGCAAGCTGGGGGCGGTGGCCACGGTGAATGCCAGCAAGGTGTCGGATGTGGTTGAAGCGGTGATGGACATCAGCCGTGGCGGTGCGCATGTGTCGCTGGATGCGCTGGGCCATCCGGTCACCTGCTTCAACTCCATCAGCAATCTGCGCAAGCGCGGCAAGCACGTGCAGGTGGGCCTGATGCTGGGCGAGCACAGCACCCCGGCAATTCCGATGAGCAAGGTGATTGCGCACGAGCTGGAAATCCTGGGCAGCCACGGCATGCAGGCGCACCGTTACGATGCCATGTTCGCCATGATGGCCGCGGGCAAGCTGGCACCGGAGCAGCTGATTGGCCGCACCATCAGCCTTGAGCAGTCGATTGAAGTGCTGATGAATATGGACAGGTTCGAGGTGGCCGGGGTAACGGTGGTGACGGAGTTCTGACTCCCCGTCAGCCTGCCGCCTGCGGCCATGCAACGCATGGTGGATCGCCCCGCCGGGGCATCTGCCCTGCGCGCTGAATCACTTGTCGGTGCCACCCCGGCCCCATCAGCGCCAGGCGGAGCGGACGGGCCTCGCTTCAGGCTAGCGGGCCAGTACCTAGTTTCGGGAAAACCGGGCTGTCAGCATCCAGCTGCCATCCGGTCCTGCCGGGGCGCGGGCGACAAGCTGGCGGGTGTTCGGGTTGGGGCTGTCATAGCCTGCCCGCGGTCTGGCAACATCCACCACTTCCAGCGTGAACGGCGTACCTTTGAAGCGGACATGCAGTGTTCTGCCACCCTGAACAAGCGTGGCATCACTGCCATCCAGAGTGATGGTGGCCTCGGTTGTCATGGCCCAGCGGATGATGCTGCCGGGGGCTGCGCCGCGAACCTCATCACGCAATGTCACGCTCTGCCCTTCAATGCGGGCGGTACGCGTAGCCTGCCTCAGCTGGCCGGGCATAAACAGCGGTGTCAGGTTGAGTTTTGCACTGTCTGGCCCCTGCATTTGCAACGATGCCATTCCGGCAGCATTGTGCGGGCTGCCATCCAGGGTGATGGTGTTGTGCGCTGCGCTGCCAAGGCGGAACACTTGCCAGCGTGATGAGTTCTGCTTCATGTTCCACAGGTCGATACCGCGACTTTCCAGCGAGTAGTAGTCCTGCATGCCCAAGTCCTTGGCCCAGCGTATTCCATCCAGATCAAGCACGAAGCTGCCGCCATCCATGTGGGCGTGGTTGTGATTGGCGCCGCCACCCTTGATGGCGAAGTACAACGCATTCGGGTCATTCCATGCAGAGCGCCAGATCGCCACCGGCTGCGGCCCCTGCCCGGTAAAATTCAGCGGAGCCGGCCGAGCCGTGGCGGCATCAGGCCACCACAAGGCCACTAGCGGGCCGAAGCGCTCGTTAAGCCCTCCTTTGTTGCGGATCATGATGCGCTTGGCATCAATCAGAGCGGGTTGCCGCAACTCGCTGGCGAGGTAGAACAAGGGCGGGGCAATTTCCTGGCCTTCACCGCTGTCGGCAAAATTGAACTGCCGCCCGGTCGGGCTGACTGCATGGCTGTAGAACCCGGCACTACGCTTGAGGCCCGGCGCATCCAGCAAGCCCCAGTCGGTATGGAGGCTGCTTCGCAGGGCGGCAACCAGCAGGGTTTCATAGGTGGTGCCATACACCCAGTAGCCCGGCCCTTCAGGATAGACACCATCCGGCTTGTAGGCAGCCAGCGCGGTAAAGGCGTTTTCCCTGGCTGCGCCAAGCAGGTCGCGAGCAAGTGCTGGCTCATCCTCCGCCACAGCCAGCGCCCCCAACACCATGCCGCTGATGCAAACCTGGCCCCAGTTGTTTTCCAGCCTGAAGGTTTTGTGGCCATAACGTGCTTGTGCGATGCCCTTGTCCACGATGGCACGGCGCACAGTGGCACGGTCGGTGGCGGACAGGTCGTGATACAGCCAGTCGTAGCTCAGCGCCAGTCCCGCTGTCATTTCGGCAACATCCAGATAGTGATCCGGATGCCAGTCGGAGAAGGCTGCCACGGCCAGCATCTCGCGCCGGGCCCGGTCGAGGAAGACGCGTTCCCTGGTGACGCGGTAGGCAAAGCTCCACAGCAGGCTGCGGCGAATGAACTCACGCGAAGTAGCAAGCAGACGGCGGCCGACCAGTGTGCGCTCCACCGGCATCAGCGTCAGATCCTTGCGTGCACGTTCCAGCAGCAGAGTGACATAGTTGTCCAGATCCGCATCGCCGGCGCGGCGTGCGGCAAGATGTTGCCAGTCCCTGGCGGTAGCGATCAATCGAGGGTGATCGGGCAAGGTGGCTGCATTCGTGCTACTGGCAGGGGTGTCAAAGGCATGGGCTGCGGGCGTGCAGGCTGCCTGCAACATGAGGAGGCAGAATAGCAGCATGCTGCCAAGAAAACCTGAGCGTTTGCTTGATTTCATGCGCAGACTCCAGAAGCAGTTATTGCAGTAAAGCATGGGAGCGACGGCCGGACGACCTTAACTGCAAAAATTTATACATGGTGGTCATTGGCAGCCTGCCGCTTGCGGTCATCCACCTTATGCCAGGGCCAGCAGGGCTTCGGTCAGCTCGCGCAGCTTGGGGCTGCGGCGGCCAGGCTCGGGCATCACCAGAAAATAAGCCAGCGTGCTGGTGGTCATGGCGGCAAAGGGCATCACCAGTTCGCCGCTAGCCAGCCGGTCTTGTGCCAGCCGCGGGTCGCCCAGCGCAATGCCGTAGCCCAGTACCGCAGCCCCGGTGGCGGATTCCAGCGAGTCGAACTCGACATGCCGCCCTGCCATTTCCCCGCTGCCATATTGCCGCCACCAGCCTTGCCAAGCTTGCTGGCCGGCATCGGCATGAATCAGGCAGTGCTGTTGCATGTCGGCCGGGCTGTGCAACTCACGCGCCAGTTCCGGGCAGCACATCGGGGTAAGGTGCTCGGCAAACAGCAATTCGGCATGCAGGCCATGCCATTGGCCATTGCCGCGCACCAGCATGGCGTCCAGCTCGGTGCCGGTGAAGTCGGGGGTATCGCTGATGGAGGTGCTGATGTCGATGCGGATGCCGGGCAGCAACTGTTGCAGGCTGTCCAGCCGTGGCAGGAACCAGCGCAGTGCCAGCGTGGATGGCAGGCGCAGGCGGATGACTTGCTGTTGCTGACAAGCCAGCTGCGAAAATGCGGACAGCTCGGCCAATACCCGCCGGGCAAGCTGGTGCAGTTGCTCGCCTTCCGGGCTTAGTTGCATGCCGCTGGCGCTGCGACGGAACAAGGCCAGCTGGTAGTACTGCTCCAGTTGCTGAATCTGACGGCTCACCGCGCCCTGGGTGCGGTGCAACTGGGTGGCGGCACGCGACAGGCTGCCCAGCTGGGCGACGGCGACAAAGGCCTGCAAGCCCATGATGGATGGCAGGGGTTTGGTCAGTTCGCCAAGCGGGTATGCATCCGCTGCATATCCGGCTTCAGAATTTGTCGATATTCGGCTCATGGGCAAATGGCTAAGGTGATGGCTCACACCAAACAAGGAATACAGCAATGTCCGGTATCGATACGGCGCAGTACGCAGCCAGGCTGACAGACTACCTGCAGGCACTGGAACAGAGCAATGTTGACGGGGTGGTGGCGCTGTTTGCCCCGCAGGCCACCATTTATTCGCCGCTGCTGGGGTGGGTCAGCCCCGCATCGTTTTACCGCAAGCTGGCCGAGGCTTCCGGCAACAGCAAGATCACCCTGCTGGACCTCTTCCACAGCAGCCAGGGCAGCCGCCGTGCCACGGCTTATTTCCGCTATGACTGGGTGCTGAAAGACCAGAGCACCGTCAGCTTTGATTGCGTGGACGTGTTCGACTTCAATGCCGATGGCCTGATTGAGAAGCTGGTCATCATCTACGACACCCACACCATCCGTGCCGATCTGGGCGACCGCTTCAGCCCGGATTGACAGACCATACACCCCACGCCCCTGCCCCGTAGGACGGAAGCCCCGGCACTATCGGGGCGTTCCGCCGCGCCATTTCCATCCCATCCCACGCCAGCGCAGTCAACAAAGCACGGAACATGACGCCGCTGACTGGCAGAAGCCTGCGCGGCGCAGGAAGCATCTGCGTATAATCCCCACTTCGCCCTCGGCCCATGTGCCTGAGGGCGGTGTTTTTTCCTGGCATTCCGTCGCGACGAAAGTAAACGCCGGGCTACCGCTTTTCGCCACCCAACCCTTGCAGCACGGCATTCCCTCATGATCATCCTGAAAAACGTGGCCTTGCGTCGCGGCACCAAAGTCCTGCTGGACAACGCAACTGTCAGCATCAACCCCGGCGAAAAAGTCGGCCTTGTCGGGCGTAACGGCGCGGGCAAGTCATCGCTGTTTGCCGTGCTCAACGGCAATCTGCACGAAGACGGTGGCGATTTTTCCATTCCCAGCCAGTGGCGCATGGCGCAAGTGGCGCAGGACATGCCGGAAACCGCGCAAAGCGCTACGGAATTCGTGGTGGAAGGCGACCTCACCTTGCTGGCGGCACGGCGCGAAGTGGCCGAGGCCGAAGCGGGTGAAGACTACATGCGCATGGCGCACGCCTATACCGCACTGAATGATGCCGGCGAACATGACGCCCCGGCGCGGGCGCAGGCGCTGATTCTGGGCCTGGGTTTCAGCGTGGCGGAGCTGGATCAGCCGGTGAACAGCTTCTCCGGCGGCTGGCGCATGCGTCTGCAACTGGCGCGGGCGCTGATGTGCCCTTCCGACTTGCTGCTGCTGGACGAACCCACCAACCACCTGGACCTGGACGCACTGGTGTGGCTGGAAGTCTGGCTCAAACAATACAGCGGCACCATGGTGGTCATCAGCCATGACCGCGAATTCCTGGACGCAGTCACCAACGTCACCCTGCATATCGACCACGGCAAGCTGGTACGCTACGGCGGCAACTACAGCAAGTTCGAGGACATGCGTGCCGAACAGATGATTCTGCAGCAGGCCGCACAGGCCAAGCAGCAGGAAAAGATGGCCCACCTGCAAAAATTCATCGACCGCTTCAAGGCCAAGGCCAGCAAGGCCAAGCAGGCACAAAGCCGGGTCAAGGCACTGGAGCGCATGGAGAAGATTGCGCCGGTATTGGCCGATGCCGAATTCCAGTTCGAGTTCAAGGAACCGGGCAGCCTGCCCAACCCCATGCTGACCATGTCGCAGGCATCTTTCGGCTATCCGGCAGCGGCAGATGCACCGGCAGGCACGCCGCCTACGGTAATTGTCAAAGGGGTGAACCGCTCGGTGCTGGCCGGCCAGCGCATCGGCATTCTGGGGGCCAACGGTCAGGGCAAGTCCACGCTGGTAAAAACGGTGGCCGAAGCATTGAAAGCCACCAGCGGCGAAATCATCCGTGGCAAGGGCCTGAGCATCGGCTACTTCTCGCAGCAGGAGCTGGACGTATTGCGCCCGGAAGACGACCCGCTGCAACACATGCTGCGCCTGGTGCGGGAAACGCCAGCCCAGCTGCGCCCGCCCGCCAACGACTGCCGCGAGCAGGGCTTGCGCAACTTCCTTGGCACCTTCAATTTCAGCGGCGACATGGTCAAGCAGGCGGTGGGCAGCATGAGCGGCGGCGAAAAGGCCCGGCTGGTGCTGTGCATGATTGTCTGGCTGCGCCCCAACCTGCTGCTGCTGGATGAACCGACCAACCATCTGGACCTGGCCACGCGCGAGGCGCTGAGTGTGGCGCTTAACGAGTTTGAAGGTTCGGTGATGCTGGTCAGCCACGACCGCGCCCTGCTGCGCGCCGTGTGTGACGAGTTCTGGATGGTATCGCGCGGTGGTGTCAGCGACTTTGATGGCGATCTGGACGATTACCAGGTTTACCTGCTGGCAGAAGCCAAGCGCCGCCGCGAAGAGGCGGCGGGCAAACGCCAGACGGCAGCATAAGCAAGGCCTTGGCAACTGGCCCGGCACAGGGCCATTGCCATGACCCATGCATATGAACCAGAATCGCGGCATGGAAATCTTCAAGGAGCGCCAGATGTCAGTCAGCAAGGGCTTTCACCGGTATGGCACCATCGCAGTGATTGCAACGGCATGCGCAGCCGGGCCTGCTGTTGCCGACAACACCGGCATGCTGGCTGCCGGTCATTACCGGGTGGAAGGTGCGTGTTCGCAAACCTTCTATCTTGGCGCCAAAGCCCGGCCCCAATGTGACCATTATCTGGGCATCAGTGCGGATGACCCTGCCAGGCCCATTTTCATCTTTCCGCTGACTGACGGCGGCGGTGCATGGTTTTTTGTCACCACCGGGCAGAATGCAGGCAGTAGCGGCCGCACCAGTTATACGGTGGGCAAGGTTTACGACAAGGCGCTGAATGCCGAATTTGCCTACCCGGCAGGCGAATGCGAAATTACCGCTGGCCCTGGCGTGCACTGCACGGTATGGAAGGATGAAAGCCGCAGCACACCGGCACGCGAGCTGATTTTCACCGGCACAGGCAACTGGATGCGTACCCGATGAAATACCCGCGCAGCCAGCCACGTCCATCATCCGCAGGGTTCTGAACCACAGCAGCCAGCAATAACAAGCCGCAGCCGGCAACCCTCTTCGCCCGACACCACACCCCGCCCGTAAGCGGGGTGTTTGCTTTTTCAGCCATCCATCGATACATGGCCCGACCGGGCTGCACTTTACCCTGTTGCAACAGCCGGTTTTCCGCCTGAAGCATGCAGCAGGGGAAAATACCATGCGGCAAATAATGTCAATGACAACTTGGTAGGGCTTGCTTTGGCTTGGGTAGCAACTAGAATGAAAAAGCAAGCAACAATTAATACAGTTTAAATTATTTCTATATGAAAAATTCAAGGGGCATCATTACTCTACCAACGTGGTAGCGGGGAAGTCTTCTTGCTGCATTCCATCCGGCTGCCAGCACAAGCCGAGGATACAGGTGGGCCAGCCGCACCAGTACGCCAAGGAAACCATCATGCAGCCGACTACCTTGCACTACACGCGAAACAGCCTGTTTCTTGCCGCAGTGTCCTTGTCTGTTCCCATGCAGGTTCATGCCGATATCAGCCTGGAAGGCCTGCAACAACAAATCAGCGATCTGGCACAAACCAACCGCCAGCAGGAACAGCGCATACGCCAACTGGAACAGCAGCTGGCCGCGCTAAGCCGCCGTGATGGCCAGCTTGCAGGCTCAGCCAGCAGTAACAACAGCGGCTTGAGCAGCAGGAATGTTGGAACCGATGCAGCCGCAAACTCCGCAGCCATGGCTGGCAACAATGGCCCGGCGCTGCCCGTGGTCAGCGACGTACCCAAGAGCGTGGAAGACATCTATCAGGAAGCCAGCGGTTTTGCCCCTGGCAAGTTCTCCATCGAACCGAGCTTCACCTACACCCATTACGACACCCGCGAGCTGGTGCTCAATGGCTTTCTGGCGCTGGATTCCATCTTTCTGGGCAATATCAACCTGGACAAGGTGGTCAGCGACAGCCTGACGCTGGACCTCACCACCCGTTACTCGCCCAGCCCGCGCTGGCAGCTGGATATCGACATCCCCTGGGTAGCACGGGACGCCACCTATTTTTCGGGCGGCGCGGGTGGATCGGCCAGCACGGTGTCCCAAGGCTCGGTACGTCAGGGGCCTACCCTGGGCGATATCAGTTTTGGACTGGGTTACAAGCTGGTGGAAGAAAACGCCGACTGGCCGGATGTGGTGTGGAGCTTGCGCGTGAAGGCCCCCACCGGGCGCAGCCCTTATGGCATCAAGCTGATTCAGTCGGCCGGCAACAACAATCTCTCGCTGCCAGACCGGCTGCCCACCGGCAATGGCGTCTGGGGCATCACCACCGGCCTGTCCTTCGTCAAGACGGTAGACCCGGCCGTGCTGTTTGCCAGCGTGGGTTACACCCATTATCTGGATGGCCATTTCAGCGACATCAGCCCCACGGCAGGGGTCACCCAGCCGGGCGATGTACGGCTGGGTGACAGCTGGAACTGGGGTGCCGGTATTGCCTTTGCACTCAACGACAAGCTCAGTCTGGGTTTGTCCTATTCACAGCAGATAGTCGGTCAGGCGCGGGTACGGCAGCAAGGCAGCGACTGGGCAAGTGTGGTGGGCAGCAGCGCCAATGCCGCCAACCTGAATCTGGGCCTCACCTATGCCTACAGCAAGCGGCTTTCCATCATTCCCAACCTGTCACTGGGCATGACTCCGGACAGCCCCAACTACGCGTTTTCGGTGAAGTTCCCCTACCGCTTCTGACGGAGTCAGCAATGAAATCGAGCAAAACACTGCTGGCGCTGGGGTCGGATGCCTTGCACCCCGTGCTGCAGGACTTGCACCAGCAGTACTGGCACATCACCCACCTGCACGATGTACAGCAACTCAAACCGCGACAGGCAGGCCCGTTCAGCGCCGGGCTGCTATTACTGGACAACAAGCTGCAACGCAAACTGGACATGCTGCAACAGCTGGGCAGTCAGCTGGATATGGAGTGGGTGCTGCTGACCGACCGTCAGCAGCTGGAGCACCCGGCGGTGCGCAGTTTCATCAATGACAGCTGCTACGACTACCACTGCCTGCCAGTGGAGAGTGCCAGGCTGGCGGTAACGCTGGGACGGCTGCACGGCAAGACCAGCCTCCGGCGGCATCTGCAACAAGAAGAAACGCCTGCAGAAAGCAAGCAGCTGGTGGGCGAACATGCCTGCATAAGGCGTTTGCGTCAGGAAATCCGCCGACTGGCGCGTGTCAATGTCACTGTCCTCATTACTGGCGAGTCCGGCTGCGGCAAAGAGCTGGTGGCCCGGCTGCTCCATCAATACTCAGACCGGGCCGATGGCCCCTTCCAGGCGGTCAACTGCGGTGGTTTGCCGGTCAATCTGGTGCAGTCCGAATTGTTCGGCCACGAGCGCGGCGCGTTTACCGGGGCGTCTTCCGGCCGGATAGGCCGTATCGAGGCGGCCCATAACGGCACGCTGTTTCTGGATGAAATCGGTGACATGGCGATAGAAGCGCAGGTCAACCTGCTGCGCTTCCTGCAGGAAGGCACCATAGACCGGCTGGGTGACAATCGCAGCCGCAGTATCGACACCCGTGTGCTGTCCGCCACCCATGTCGACCTCCCCACGGCCATCAGCAGTGGCCGCTTCCGGCAAGACCTGTATTACCGCCTGTGCGTCTGCCAGCTGCATTTGCCGCCCTTGCGCGAGCGGCGTTCCGACATTCCCCTGCTGGCCAGACACCTGCTGGCGCAAAACGCCCAGCGGCTGGCTTTGCCACACAAACGGCTGTCGTACGAGGCAATGGTCATCATGTTGCAACATGACTGGCCGGGGAATATCCGCGAGATGTCAAACCGCATCAGCCAGGGGCTGGCCATGGCCAGCGGCAAGGTCATCCGGCCGCAAGACATGGGGCTGGGCGGCATTGCCATGCCATCCCAGCGCAACAGCCTGTGCGCCATCCGTGACAATGCCGAGCGCGAGGCGGTGGAAATGGCGCTGGAGCTGCATGGCCAGAACAGCAGCCAGGCCGCGCGCGAGCTGGGCATCTCCCGTGCCACCCTGTACCGGCTGGTAAAGAAATACGGAATTGGCCTTGGCGACTAGCCAGGCCTTGCTTTCCTGCAGGCGAGGTACAGACAGGGACTGCGTCAGTGCAAACCGATGCCGGACAACATGCTGCGGCTGGGCATGATGAAGTTCATCAGGCCTGCCTGTGGCTGCAACACCAGCTGGATATGCAGGGTGTTGCTGGTGACGATGCCGTTACCGGTCAGGCGCGAGAACTGGACCAGCTGGCCCTGCCCCAGCGATTGCCCCATCTGCCCGGCACTGCCCATATCGATGCTCACTCCCAGCTGCCCGTTCAGGGTGCTGCTGCCCTGGGTAGTGGCTTGCCAGCCAGCCGGCATACTGGCCGACGCCGCACCGTCATTGATATCTATCGTGGTGATATTACGTGACACATTGCCATTACCGGCTTGCTGGTTGACCTGCACCATGCCCTGCACCGAAGCCATGCCGCCAGACAGGCTGACAGCGGCAGGATTGCCCGTACTCCCGTCAAGCGTATAGCGATTGATCACCGGTACGGCACCGGCCTGGGCAGTCAGCTGGACACCAGCCCCCTGCACCACGCCTGCGGCATTTTGCCAGGTACTGAGCATCTGCACGCCAAAACGCACAATCTGCCCGGCATCCACATAACGCCCGCGCATGCTGTCGAGCACAGCGTCATCGACATAGGCCAGCATGGCCTGTGAGGGCAAGCTGAAGCCCAGCAACAACAGCGCCGGCACTACCGTAGTCAAGGTACGCATGTGCTGCTCCCTGCCTTTGCCCGGCAATCCCGCATGCCTGCCGGCACAGGCTATAAGAAATCACTGTAAAGAAAACCGTATTCCACCAGATCGGCCGGCGACACCGGTGCCATGTTCACCATCAGCTGGCGGGCCGACAAGGGGCTGGGAAACTGGCGCAACGGCCCTTGTGGCCGGTAACCCGGCCCGGCCACCGCCAGCAATACGCCATTCCACTGCCGGGTGAAGTCCGCCATGGGAATGGCACGGTTACCCAGCGCAGGGTCTGCCACATACACCGTGTCACGCGTGGCCATCTTCAATACCACAAAGTGCTTGTAGCCATTGATGTCCAGCATGATGAGCGCCGGGATACGCAATGCAGGCAGGCGTTCGGCACCACTGACAAAGCCACTGGCGCGCAAGCCCAGCACATTCACGAAATGCTTCATGTCCAGCATGGAAAAACCCTGCTGCCGGACCACATCGGGATTGGCACCGGCCATCATCCCGGCAATGACCTGTTGCTCGTTGAGGTCCAGGCCGAATCCGTAGCGCAGCAAGGTGGTAAGCGCGGCGGCACCACAGCTGAAATCGGTTTTTTGTTCCACCACATAACGAAAGCGCAACTCGCGCAGGCTGTGCACCTGCTTGTAAACATTACCCTCGCCGGTGTAGGCAGGCAGCGCCAAGTCGGCGGCCTGGGCAAACTGCCCGCCCCCCGAACAGAACAGCAAGAGCGGAATGGATAACAGCAAGCGGATGGGAAGTTTCATGGTCGCAAACCGGCAGCACGGCCACGGGACTGCGCTGCCGGTCTCTCCAGACGTTAGTGGGTGGCGGCAACCGACAGGCTGTTGACCTGCTGGTTGGACAAGCCTGCGGCATTGTTCAGGCCGACATTGCCACTGATGTTGTTGACGGAACCGGAGATGCCCGCCGTGCTGTTAAGCGGGAAGAAAGTGGTAACCGACGTTCCCTGATTGACCTGGGTGCCACCGGCGGAAGCCGTGGCCAGCACGGCGGCACTGGCGGAGGACAGGGCAACATCGTTCTTTTGCTGGTTGCCGGCACCGGCAGCATTATTGACACTGGCATTACCCTGGATGTTGTTCACCGAGTTGGTGACGCTGGCATCCATGCTGTTGGACGTGCCGCGCATCGGCTCGGCAAAGGTGTAGGTGTTGCCATCATTCAACTGCTCGAAGGAAACCGCTGCGGCCGCACCACTCTTTTTGCCAGATACCGAGGCAATGGCCACATTGTTAGCCTGCTGGTTGAAGTAGCCGGACGCATTATTCACCCCGGCATTGCCCTGGATGCCGGTGACACTACCCTTCACCGTGGCTTTGGACGGGTCAGTCACATTCAGCTTGTTGGCCAGGTTCTTCTGTACATCATCCACCCGGGCCGAGGCCATGGCATCGGCCTTGGGATCAAACACTTCGTAAACGGCAATGCCTTCCAGATAGGCCGTACCGGTCAGGCTGACATTGGTATTGCTGTAGGTGTTGGACAGATTGTTGCTGATCTTGCTAGTGGTGGAAGACGACGGGTCGTCAGGGCGGTCTGCCCCGCCGGCATAGGCTACGCCACACACACCAACAAGAGCGAGGAAAAGCACTTTTTTCTGCAGCATTGCGGTCATGATTATTCTCCAGGCGATTTGCTTGAATGCCGGTCATCACCATGCGGGTGACAGCCGGTACTGCTCACGGATTGGCCCATTGCACGGCCACTACATTGACAGCCTGGTTGTGGCTGCCAGCAATCTGGTTCAGTTGCACCAGCCCCCGGCTACCCTGGAAGGCGGTGGGGGAAATATCGGTTCGGGTGTGGCTGTTGTCGCCGGCCACTGCCGGAGCACTACCCGCAGTACTGGCCAGCAGGCTGTCGGCAGCAGCGCTTGGCTGCGCGGTAGCCTGCGGCCGGGGAGACACGGCCAGGCTCAAGGCATTCAGGGACTGGTTTTCATTACCTGCAGTCTGATTGATGGCCATCAGCCCCTGACTGCCGGAAAAGGCCGCACCGGTAATACTGGCCGTGGCATCCGTCGTGACGGCGGTGCTGGTACCCGACGGCTGGCGGGCAAGGGAGACACTGGCATGGCCGGCCGTGGTGGACACGGCCAGGGCCTGCAGATTGCCCTGCTGATTGGCACTGCCAGCGGCCTGGTTCACCGCCAGTATCCCGTTGGCTGACTGTCCGCTGTTGTCGATCACAGCCTGCTCGGCGTGCGCCAGCGCATACCCCAGGCAACTGCCAAGCCACAACAATTGCAGGATTCGCATGCTGCCTCTCCTAGTGCGCCAAACCGCTCATGATCGGCAAAGACTGCAAGCCGGATTGCAACTGCTGGCTGATGCCTGTTGCAGCAAGCCCGCCGCCACTGCCACTCGTCCCTGAGGGCCTGGCAGCACCGGCACCGGTGACAGCGGTAAATGCCGTGACATTAAGACCTTGCAGTTGTGCGCTCTGGCTGCCCACACTGCCATGCACGGCACCCAGTACCATTTCGCCAGCCTGGCTGCTGATGCTGTCCACTTGCCGGGTGGCACCGACAATCACCGTGGCCGGAGATGCGCTCACCTCGCTGACATCGGGGCTGGGGTCGCCATGACGGATGGCACTGCGGCTGGGCACTTCCCTGCCGATGATGATGTCGCCATCCCCCGCCGCCTGTGCCAGCCCGTGCAGGGCTGAACTGGCCAGAAACAGCAGAAGCAGTTGATGGATATTCGGCTTCATCATCTGCTCCCGTCAGCTTTGACAATGCCCTCTCTAGTGCAGAAAGCATGCCAGGCGCAGCAAGTCCTTATGACATAAGGGAAATTCAGATTCTCCATGCCATCGTATTTGGACACCTGTGTCAGAACTGAAACACAAACCGGTACGCAAGCCGCCATTCCAGCTGCCGGTCCACACCCGGCGGGAAATTTGCAGAGCTTGAGGCTGGCGTTTGCAGGGCCAAACCACCCATTCCGCCTGCGCGGGTTGTATCAAACCTGAGAAATCCTGCTTGAGCCGGACTGGGGATGGTGCGGCAAGGTGATCGCCCGCTGGCAGGGAACGACCGCCCTACGATTGAGGAGGATGTGTTGCGTGGTGCGGTGACGAAGCTTGTGACCTGGGCAGCCGACAGCGTTCCGGCAGCGTGGCGATGTTTTGCAAGATGTTGGCCGATCTGGAATGAGGGACTAGCGCCGGAACGGGTCACCCAGTGCGCGCTGATGCAAAAACTCTTGCTCCGTCAGCGTACCCAGAAACGCAATGATGTCCTGCTGCTCCTGCCGATTCAGTTCGATATTGCCAATCAGCTCACTCTTGTAGGGATTCAACCTGCCATCGCCCTGATACCTGCCATGGGCAAGTTTACGGCCACCAGCAGCATAGAAGGCCAGCACGGATGGTAAGTCTTTCAGGCTGCCATCATGCATATAGGGTGCAGTAACAGCGATATTACGCAGGCTGGGCGCGCGGAACTTGCCCATGTCCTCGGCAAGGCCGGTCAGCTCGTATACCCCGCGATTGCCCTCGGGAAATGCCCCCTTGCCGTCGAGGTTGTACAACCCGGTGTTATGGAACAGCATTTCTTCCAGCCGGGTTTTGACGGATACGGTCTGGTCACTGAAATTGAAACCGCCATGACAGTGAAAACACTCGGCCTTCTCGCCAAAGAACAAGTCTTTGCCGCGCAACTCGGCGGCGCTCAGCCGGGCGCGACCTTGCAAGTAGCGGTCGTACCGGGCATTGCCTGACACCATGCTGCGCTCGAAGCTGGCAATAGCGCGGATGATATTGCGCCAGCTGATGGGCGCAGCATCCTGCGCAAACGCCTGACGAAACAGCTGCCGGTAGAGCTTATCCGCCTGCAAGCGTTGCAACACCCGCTGCTTGTTACTGTCGTTCACCCCCATCTCGACCGGATTTTCGCCAAACAAGGGCACGCTCATCTGCGTTTCCAGGCTGGTGAGTGCCGGATTCGCCCAGGTATAGCTGGCGTTCCAGGCCACATTCATCAGCGCCTGCGCGCTGCGCGCGGTGTATTCACCCGTGGAGCCGCGTGATACCGGCCGGCCATCAGTAAATGCCAGCCGCTGGATGTGACAACTGGCACACATCAGCTTGCCATTGCCCGACAAGCGCTTTTCGTAGAACAGATAATGCCCCAGCTTCACTTTGGCCTGACTCATCGGGTTATCAGCCGGCACTACCGGCGCAGCAAAACCGGCAGGCAAGCGCCATTGCCAGTTGCCCGGCAAGCTGTCCGCCGCCTGCAAGGGCGCAAGGCAAAGCAAACCCGACAAGGCCAGCCCACTGTAGGCCCTCCGCAGTCCCCACCCTCTTGCGCTCTGCTTCATGGCTGTTGCACCCGGACAAAGGCTGGCGATGTCTGCGGCAGCAAGGGCTGCCCGCGCCGATCTCCCGCCTCCAGCTGTATTTGCAACTGGGCAAACAGTGGCTTGCATTCCGGGTCGTCCATGCTGCTCATGCAACCACTGGCCCCGCCCTTGTCCTCGGCCAGATTGCTGCCGGCCAGCAAGCGGGCCACATCCAGCACCACATGGTCTTGTGCCGGGTCGAAATCCGGCAGCATCACGCTGACCCGGTTAGGGCTGAGGCAATGCACGGCACCCGCCTCGGCCGGGTTACCACTACAGCCGGTGGAGCCCAGATGCAGCGTCCACACCGCTGCGCGGCCACTGCTGCGTGCCACCCCGCCTTCCGGTAGCAGTTCCAGCTTGATGAATTTGCGCCCCACCTGCCAGCTCCAGGCCATGCTGGCGCGATCCAGCGGGGCATCGGCCAGCTCGAAATTGCCATGATTGAGGCTGACTGGCCGCCCCTGTTCATCCCGCCCTTGCAGCGGCACCCCGATGGTGAACAGCAGGCCACGGTAGTGAGCGGCGGGCACTTCCCCTTGCACGGTGTCATGCACCGGCCCGGTAGCTCCGGCATGACAGCTGCCACCGCCGGGGACGAAATCCAGCAAGGCAACATCGTGCGACTGCCAGGCATCCGCATGTAACTGCAGGGCCTGCGGCTGGCCATCATCACGCAGCAGGCGGATGTCCGACAGGTAGAACTTGGCATCTTTCAGCCGGGTGGGTACGGGCGGCTGCCCCAGTGGCAATGCAGGGCTGGCACAAGACAGGGCCTGCTCGCCCGCCTGCAAGGCAAAATGCAGGGCGACTTCCTGTCCGGCAGCCAGCCGTGGGACGGACAGCAAGCAGGCAGTCAGCAGGCCGCCATGAAAAATACGCTGCAACATGACACGGTCTCCAGCCGGGAGTCGAGGCCCCCGGCTTGCAGGCAGGCTTAGTACTTGCCGCGCAGGGTCAGCATGACATTGCGCGGTTCGCCATAGAAGTTGTAGATATTCGGCGTGCCAACCGAGGCGTAGTAGCGGGTATCAAACAGATTGTTGATATTCAGTGCCAGGCTGTAGTTCTTGTTGAACTGGTAGCCGATACGGGCATTGGCCACTACATAGCCGCTGTTTACCACCTCGTCCGACCAGCCGCGCGAGCTTTGCGCACGGCTTTGGGCAATCAGCCCGCCCCCCAGCGAGTAACCCTTCAGCCAGCCGGTATCGGCAAAGGTGTAGTTGCTCCACAGCTTGAACTGATTGCGCGGGGTCTGGATCGAGTAGGTCTTGCCCTGGTTGCTGGGGTCGGACAGATACTTGGTGGTCATGTAGGTGTAGCCAGCCGTCACGTCAAAGCGGCTGTTTACCTTGCCCTGCACTTCCAGCTCCACCCCTTGCGATTCGATTTCACCGGCATTCAGGTAGTAGTTGGAGCTGGGATAAGCCGGGTCGGCATAGGCGCGGTTCTTGTCACGGATGTTGAAGAAGGCCAGGGTCGCGCCCAGTCTGGAATCGAGGAAATCTCCCTTGGCCCCTACTTCATACTGACGACCGACGCGCGGGTCCAGCGTGGAGCCGTCGGCTTTTTGCTGGGTTTGCGGCACAAAGATATTGGCATAGCTGGCGTACAGGGTCACTTGCTGACTGAAGTCGTACAGCAGGCCGCCATAAGGCGTGACGCGATTGCTGGCCTTGGCACCGTCTTTCCAGTCGGTAAAGGTGGACGGGGCAATATTGTGCGACTTGGCCAGGAAGGTGGTGGTGCGCGCCCCCAGCAGCAGGGTGGTGGCGTCAGTCAGGTGCAGGCGACCCTGGGTGTAGAACCCGCTTTGCCGGGTATTGCTTTCGCTGCCCGAGGTGTAGTTGATGACCGGTTCGGCCAGGCTGTTACCGCTGGCATAGTCCACCCCGGAATAAGTCGGCCCGCGACCGGAACGGCCCTTGCTATTGTATTCGTCGACATTGAAGCCCAGCAGCATGTCATGCTTGCGACCCCACATTTCCAGCGGGCCGGACAGGCTCAGGTCCATACCGTCGCGGGTATAGGTGTAGTCACCGCGCATGGTGCTGTAGTCGATGGTATTGGTCAGCGGGTTCAGGCCGGACGAGGTATAGGCATATTTGTAGTACAGCTCCTGCACGCGGTGGTTCACATTCAGTTTGGCAGCCCATTCATTGCCGAATTTGTGCTCCAGCGCAGCGGACAGCTCCTGGGTGTTGTAGCTGGTGCGCCCCCAGTCAGGCGCATTGAAGGTGGAGGGCGATACATTCAGCAACTGGTAATGGCCGCTGCTATCGGTGGTGGTGTAAGTGGGCAAGCCGGACCATGGGTCTTTTACCGTCTGGTTCTGCCCGGTATAGCTGATGTCAAAGGTGGTTTGCGGACTCAGTTCAAAACGCAACATGCCGGACAACAACCACTTGTTGCTGTGGGTGTGATCGTAAAAATAGGCACGGTCTTCACTGCTGGCAATCAGCCGGCCTTGCACCGTGCCGCTTTCATTCATGGCACCGGTGACATCCCCCACCAGACGGTTGTTGCTCCACGAGCCGGTACTGGCTTCCCAACTGGCGGCAAAGTCTTTTTGCGGCTTTTTCTTTACCAGATTGACAATACCCCCCGGCTCGCCCACCCCGCGCAGTAGTCCGGCGGGGCCTCGCAGCACCTCGATGCTTTCATACAAGGGCAGATCAAACTGGTGCGAGGGCGACAGGCCGTTATACGACGTCACCCCGTCATACATCACCCCGACCGAGTTATAACCGCGAATCAGGTACTGGTTGCTCAGGGTGTCGTTGGCAATGACCGTGACACCGGTGGCCTGCTGCATGGCATCGGCCACCGTGGTCATGTGCTGGTCTTCCATTTGCTGCTTGCCCACCACCGATACCGAGTTGGCAATCTCGCGCAGGCTGACCGGTTTCTTGCCAAAAATGGCAGCCTTGTCAGCCTTGTAGCTGTCCAGTGCGCTGGCGGTCACCAGCACTTCCGGCATCAGCTGCGCATTAGCCGGATTGGCTGCCTTGACAATGATATAGCTGCCGGCCGCGGTTTTCCGGGCTTGCAAGCCACTGCCTTGCAGCAGACGGGCCAGCGCCTGCTCGGCGGACATGGTGCCATTGAGCCCGGCGCTGTGCTGACCATCCAGCTCCTGGCTGGCAAACAGCAGTTGCAGGCCGGTTTGCCCGGCCAGCCCGGTCAGGGCAGAGGCCAGGCTTTGCGGCGCAATGTTGACTGTCACATCCTGTGCCAGAGCGGCACTGGAAAACAGGGCGGAAACCAGCAGGGCCAGTCCCATGGATGGATAGCGTTGTTTCATCTTCGTTTCTTTGCTTTTGAGTGTTCATCACGGACAAGAAGGAAGACGAAACAAGGGTCAACAACCTGACATGGTTCAGCATTTATTTTTTTCTGCTCAACAAGACAGTGCCATCCGGCTGCTGCTTCGCCTGCAAGGGCAGCATGCTGGTGAGCATGCTCAGTAAACCGTCACGGTCATCGCGCTGTACGCTGCCGCTCAACAAGAGACTGGCCAGTGACGGGTCCGCCAGTCGCCAAACCTGGGCCGACTGGCCATTCACCGCCAGCAGCAAATCCCCCAGCGGCAGATGGTTGAAGGTCCAGGTTTCGTTCTGCCAGTCAAAGCTGCCCGCGGATAACGGCCCTGTCAGATGCTGGCTCTGATAACTGGCTTGCTGTCCGGCAGCCAGTTGCAGCACCTGGCCAGCAAGGCGCAGCTCCACCAGGCCTTGCTGTACATGCACCGCTACCTGATTTCCACTACGCATCACATCAAACTCGGTGCCGATATCGCGTAACTCGCCTGCCCCAGCCAGCACGCGCAGCGGGCGCGGATTGGGTGCCACCCGGATACGGGCCATACCCTGCTCCACCACTAACTGCCGCTCGCCCCAGTGATAGTCCACCCGCACCCGGCTATGGCCTCCCAGTGTCAGCTTGCTGCCATCAGCCAGGTATTGGCTGCTGCCCTGGCCATAGGCGGTGAACAGCGCCGACTGCACCGGCAAGTGCAGCAAGGTCCAGCCGCCGAGCGCCGCCAGCAACAGGCAGCCCAGGCTGGCAGCCCGGCCGCGTCGGCGCGCGGGTGCTTTGGCCAGCTGGTCCAGGGCACCCCACAGCCGGCACTGGGCAGCATATTCCTGGCGGTGTTCTTCCGCGGCATCATGCCAGCGCTGGAATTCCGCCTGCTGCTGTGGAGTCAGCCCCTCTTGCTGGCGTAACAACCAGCGGGCTGCTTCCTCTTGCAGCTGCCGCACGGCTGCATCCGGCGCAGGGCTCATGCCCACTCCAGCTGCTGGCGCAAGGCCAGCATCGCGCGGATCAACAGTTTTTCCACCGCATTGAGGCTGATGCCCAGCTCGGCTGCCAGTGTTTTTTGCGGAATGCCATCAAAGCGGAAACGGACGAATGCCTGACGACAGCGCGGCGGCAGGTTTTCAATCGACAGCCGTAGCTGGGCCAATTGTTGACGGGCCAGCACGATGCGCTCGGGAGAGGGACTTGCAGATACCTGTTGCTGGCACGACTCCAGCGGCACCATCCACCCGGCATGGGCAGCCTTGCTACGGTAATGGTCTGTCAGCAGGTTACGGGCAATGTGAAACAGCAAGGCGCGCGGCTGGTGCACGCTGTCCAGCCCTTTATCGCTTGCCAGGACACGGGCAAAGGTTTCATGGGCCAGGTCGTCGGCCAGGGCGGAACTGTCTACCTTGCCACTCAGGTAGCGGCGCAGTTCGACAATATGGTTCAGATACAAAGCAGTGATGTCGGCAGAAAAAGGCATGGCGCTAGCCAGGCTGGAAAATCCGGACATCATAGACAGCGAGCACAGGCAACGCCATGTGGCAAATTGTCACAGCCTGACTGTTTGGAAACTAGACTCCATCGTCAGCCCCAAGAGACCGCAGCAGCTCGCTGCTGCCAGACAGGGCCTGCACCACCGGAGGCGGATGCTTGGCCAGCATGCGCTGCAAGGTGCGGCGGTGCATGCCCAGCGCACGGGCGGTGGCAGAAACATTGCCGTTGTTTTCCAGCAGGATGCGTTGCACGTACTCCCAACCCAGCCGCCGTACCGACACCGGCCGTGATGAAATAGGCAGCTCCGGGTCTGGCTCGGCCTGTTCGAAGGCCTGCAGGATGTCATCCACCGAAGCGGGCTTGGACAGGTACTGGGTGGCTCCCAGCTTGATAGACTCCACTGCCGTGGCAATGCTGGCATAACCGGTCAGCACCAGAATGCGGCTGTCACTGAAATGGTTGCGCAAGGCCGGCAGCAGGTTCAGCCCGTTCTCCCCGCCCAGGTTCAAATCCAGGATGATGCGCTGGCAACTATCCGCAGCATGACTCAGCGCCTCGCGGCCATTGTGTGCCAGCAGCACATCCAGCTGACGCCGCCTGAGGGTGCGCGCCAGTACCTGGCAAAAATCGACATCATCATCCACCAGCAATACGCTCATGGCTACTCCTTCATCCATGCCTGCAACACGCGTCACAAGCAGCAACGCCAACAGCACAAAAGCGACGCAGCACACGCTGCGTCGCCCTGTACAACACTTACACTGTATCAATCATCGTGATGCAGGCTTTCCTCGATCACCGCATTGATGACCCCCATGGCCACGGCCAGCGGCAGCCCCAACATCCAGGCGAAATACCACATGATTTTGTCCTTTCGCTTCAGTAAACACTCTTGCTGTTGGTACGGATGTGCTGCTCGGTCACCTTGCCGCGCATCACGCGGTAGCACCAGGTGGTGTAGCTCAGCACGATGGGCGTGAAAATCAGCGCGGCCCAGAACATGGTGTTCAGCGTCATCTGGCTGGAGGTGGCATCCCAGGCGGTCAGGCTGGAACGTGGGTCCGAGCTGGACGGCAGCAGGAAGGGGAACAGGCTGACACCGGCAGTACCAATCACCCCGGCCTGTACCAGACTGGAAGCGATAAAGGCCAGGCCCGCCTTGCGTGCCGAAGCCAGCGCAACCGCAGCAACCGCACTGACAATGCCCAGCAGCGGCAGGGCTATGGTCAGCGGATAACGCTGGTAGTTGGCCAGCCAGGCTCCGGTGGCACGCACCACGGTTTTGGCCAGCGGATTGGACTGCGCGGCGGCTTCTCCGCCAGCGGTAATCACGTAACCATCCAGATGGCCGACCCACAGGCCGCCCAGCACAAACAGCACGATAGTCAGCACGCCAAACAGCATGGCCGCAGTGCGGGCACGTTGCGCCATCTTCTCTTCAGTGCGCAGCATCAGGTAGGTGGCACCTTGCAGCAGGATCATGCTGGCCGATACCAGACCACACAGCAGGGCAAACGGGTTGAGCAAGGCCCAGAAGCTGCCTTCGTAAAACACGCGCAGGGTGTCGTCAAAGTGGAAAGGCACGCCTTGCAGCAGGTTGCCAAAGGCCACGCCAAAGATGACCGGCGGCACGAAACCACCGACAAACAGGCCCCAGTCCCAGAAGGCACGCCAGCGCGGGTCTTCGATTTTGCTGCGGTAATCAAAACCCACCGGGCGGAAGAATAGCGACCACAACACCGCCAGCATCGCCCAGTAAAAGCCGGAAAATGCCGTGGCGTAGACAAAGGGCCAGGCGGCGAAGATGGCACCACCGGCGGTGATGAACCACACCTGATTGCCGTCCCAGTGCGGGGCGATGGTATTGATCACCACCCGGCGCTCGGTATCGCTGCGGCCAACAAAGGGCAGTAGCGCACCCACGCCCATGTCGTGGCCATCCATGATGGCAAAGCCGATCAGCAACACGCCCACCAGCAGCCACCAGATAAATTTGATTGTCGGGTAATCAAACATGACTCAAGCCTCCTTGCCAGCCAGTTGCGGCTTGCCGTGCGGGGTTGCTGTTTCTTCGTGGTAGCGGCCGGTACCCAGGCTGGCCGGGCCCAGACGGGCGTACTTCACCATCAGGAACATCTCGGCAATCAACAGGCCCGTGTAAAACAGCACAAAGCCGGTGAGCGAAGCCACCACGCTGCCTGCGGTCAGCGAAGAGGTGGACAGATGGGTCGGCAGCAAGCCATATACCGTCCACGGCTGACGGCCGTATTCAGCCACCACCCAGCCCAGTTCTGCCGCAATCCACGGCAGCGGAATCCACAGCAGCGCCCATTTGAGCAGCCAGGTTTTGCCGGCAAAGCGGTTGCGCAGCGAGAACCAGAAGGCGCAGCCAAACAGCAGCAGGAAGCTGAAGCCCAGGCCCACCATCAGGCGGAAGCTCCAGAACATCGGTACCACATCGGGAATGGTGCTCCAGGCCGCCTGGTCGATGATGGCCGGGGTGGCGGTGCGTACGTCAGCCACATACTTTTTCAGCAGCAGGCCAAAGCCCAGGTCGCCCTGATTCTTTTCGAAGGCTGCACGCAAAGCGGCATCCTGCGGTGCCTTGCGCAATGCTTCCAGCGCAATCACGGCTTGCTGACCATTCAGAACACGCTGCTTGTTACGCGCCACAATCTGGTTGATACCCGGAATCTCCTTGCTGGTGGAGCGGGTGCCAATCAGGCCCATCACATAAGGAATACGGATTTCGTAGTGATTGGTACGGTTAGCCTGGTCCGGAATGGCAAACAAGGTCAGCGCTGCTGGTGCGGCTTCGGTATTCCAGATGCCTTCAATCGCCGCAATCTTGGTTTGCTGCGATTCCGCCACGGTGTAACCGGACTCATCGCCCAGCACAATCACCGACAAGGCCGAAGCAAAACCGAAGGCCGCAGCAATACGGAAACTGCGACGGGCAAACGGCAGGTCACGGCCTTTCAGGATGTACCAGCTGGAAATGCCCAGCACAAAGCAGGCGGCGGTCACATAACCGGCGCTGACGGTGTGGACGAACTTGGCCTGTGCCACCGGGTTGAACACGATGTCCCACATCGAGCTCATTTCCATGCGCATGGTCTGGTAATTGAAATGCGCGCCTACCGGGTCCTGCATCCAGCCGTTGGCAATCAGAATCCACAAGGCCGACAGATTGGAGCCGATGGCCATCAGGATGGTCACCAGCAAATGCTTGCCGCGCGACAACCGGTCCCAGCCAAAAAAGAACAGGCCGATAAAGGTGGATTCCAGAAAGAACGCCATCAAGCCTTCAATCGCCAGCGGGGTGCCGAAAATATCCCCGACATAATGCGAGTAATAGGCCCAGTTGGTACCAAACTGGAATTCCATGGTAATACCGGTGGTCACCCCCAGCGCGAAATTGATACCGAACAACTTGCCCCAGAAGCGGGTCATGTCGCGGTAGATTTCCTGTTTGGTAATGACATAGGCGGATTCCATGATAACCAGAATCCACACCATCCCCAGTGTTAACGGAACAAACAGAAAGTGATACAGGGCAGTTACAGCAAACTGCAACCGCGATATATCTACCAGTGCTTCATTCATGGTGCTACCTCCTCGTGTTGCAACCAGTGCGTGGCTGCCTTGGTCGGCACAACGGCCGGCCGTTCACGGAAAAATGCCGACCACAACAGGGCCAGCAGAATCAACTTCACCAGCAATACCAGGACAATATCCCGGCGATAATTTTTTTTGTCTTTCATGGCCTCATGCACCTGCAATAAAAAACAGCGACACCATGCCATATAACTGGAATTGCCAGAATGCGACCAAATGTCGCAAGCTGCCAATACCCTTTATTTTCAAGTGGTTTTTCGTGTGCGACATATTGTCGCAATCAAAAAACATAGCGTAGAAATAAAAAAGCCGCCTCGGGGGGAGGCGGCACTCAACAAAGTGTTTGAAGTTTGTTTGAGGTAACAAAATGATATATCCATTGCGGGAAGATGGAAATGTGACATATTGCCGCAGAATGGCAAGCGCTGAAATAATAATGAAATGAAAATGCCCACCTGGTCAGGGTGGGCATTTATTCTGCATGGTCAGTGCAGTTAAAACATGGGTTAGCAAGCCTTGGAGTGCTTGTATTCCGCAAACCACTATAAATAAGAAATAACAAAAACAAAATGTGGCATATTGTCGCAGCAAGAATCGGCGCTACCCGGCGCTCCACCACAGACAGTGTTATAGTGCCCTGCACATCAACACATTTCACCACCGTCAGCAAACCGAAACATGCCACGTCTTTTGCATAGAGCCCTCGCCGCCCTCTCCATCATTGGCCTGCTGATCACCCTGCCCACCATGGCTGCCAGCCTGGAGGTAGGCCAGCCGGTACCGGACTTTACCTTGCACACCCTGCAGGGGCAGTCGGTCAGCAGTGCACAGCTACGCGGTCAGGTCGTCATCATCAATCTGTGGGCCACGTGGTGCAGTTATTGCCGCGAAGAAATGCCAGCGCTGCAAAACTATTACCTGCGACATCGTCAACAAGGCCTTCAGGTGTTTGCCGTCAGCATGGACGAGGCCAGCGAGGACAATAGTGTGCGCGGCATCATGCAGCAATTTGCCTATACCGGTGCCGTGGGCCGGGACAGCAAGCTATCCGGCTTTGGCCGGATCTGGCGTTTGCCCATGACTTTCGTGATTGATCGCAAGGGCATTTTGCGGCGCGATGGCAGTGTGGGAAGCCCCACTGTCGATGAGAAGGTACTGGAGGCCGAAGTCACCCCCTGGCTGCAAGCAAAATAAAACCGGGGCAGGCTGGCCCCGGTTTTTACTCAAAAGGCGAAACGCGCACCCACACTGGCGGTGTAACGCGGTGCCAGTTGCACACCATTCACTTTCTGGTAAATCGGCAACTGGACAAAGCTATACACTGTGGTTTGCTTGCTCAGCGCCAGTGACACGCCCGGACTCAGATACATCAGCGTTCCGCCAGTACTGACCTGGTCGGCATTGCTGCCATGGTCGTGAATCACATAACGCGTATTGAGCTGTAACTGCGGGGTAATGCCCTGCCACGCCATGTAACGTACCCCCACATTCACGTTGTAACCGGTGCCGGGACGATATTCGTCCACGGTATCCAGCGCTTTTTGCACCGTCGCCTGGGCAAAGTAGTCCCAGTTTTTGTTGAGCGCATCAAAGTAATACACCCCTAGAATCAGGTCGGTGGTACCGGTGCCCGGCTGCAAGCCGGGGTCAATGCTGGCACTCGTTCCGGGACTGGACGGGTCGGTAGAGGTACCGGTCTGGGTATGGCTGCCGGTGGGCAGTTTCAGGCCAAACAGCAAGCCCAGATTGTGCTGCGCGGTCAAGCCCTGATAACGGCCCAGTACCTTGATGTCGCCCAGGCTTTGGGTGTGCGAATCATATGCACCATCCGCCGGGCTGTTACCGTCGGAATTCTGCCCCAGCGTGCTGTGCTGGCGGTCGATATACGGCACTTGCACATTGACGCCCCAGGTACTGGAAAACGCATAGTCCAGTCCCAGCGTCAGGTACTGGTTACGGGTGTACTTTTCTACTTCCTGCGCATCCCCACTGGGCGTGGTCACCTGACTGGCATTGGCAGCAGAAATGCTGTGACTGCCCTGACGCAGCTGATTCTGGTTCAGGTAGTCATAGCGGATATCCAGCTTCAAACCTTCTTGCGAGGTAAAACCCTGGCTTTCCCAGTCAGAGCTAAGCGTGCAACCACAACTGGCACAGGCCAGTACCTGGCCAGAAATACCAGCCAACAGCAGGGTAGCTGCCACATGCTTCAAGGAATTGCTTTTCATTTTTTTGCCTTTGTAGGTTCAGTGAGCGCGTTGATTATCGTTTTTTTTCATCGCGGCCATACATGGACTGCGGCAAAAATCGGCAACTGCGACAATATGTCGCAGCCAAAACTGCCTGCCAATGAAAAAGCCCACCATGTTGGTGGGCTCGAAAATACAAAGAACGCTTCAGGCTCAAAACTTGTAGTTGAAGGCGGTATACAGCGAACGGGCAGGCCCCGGCACACCAACACCCCAGGCAATGCTGTTGATGCCCATCGTCGCACCCTGGCCGGTATACGCACCACCCAGCGGCAGGGTGTAGAAGCGGTTGAACACGTTGTCGATGCCCACGTCTACGCTGAACTGTTTGTTCTCGTAGCGGGTGCGCAGGTTAAACAGGCTGTAGCCGGGAGTCTTGGCTTCGTTGCGCACGGCCGAGACTTCTGTCTTGGCGCGTACGGCCTGCCATTCGGCGGTGCTGGTCCATTGCCCCAGCTTGTTCACCAGCGCCAGCTTGGCGTTGAGCGGCATGATGTTGTACAGATTGTCGCCGGTCGTCAGGTTTTCGCCACGGGTGTAACTCAGCTGGGCGGTGGCATCAAAGCTGCCATAGGCCGTGTTTTTGGCTAGCTGCAGTTTGCCGCTGACATCCACACCGTATAGCTGGGCGTTCTGGTTGACATATTGCAGCACCACATAGCCGGTGGTGGCGGTACTGCTGGCGTCGTAACGCTTGGCATCAATGTAGTTTTGCACGTAGCTGTAGTACGGGCTCAGCTTGAACTGCCACGCCTCGCCATCAGCAGCATGCCAGTCAACACTGCCGCTGAGGGTATTGGCCACTTCCGGCTTCAGGTTGGGGTTACCCACATAACCGTTACCATCACCGGCAAAGTTATTCATGATGGAGGTCATGCTGTCGGTGGCCCAGGTGTAGCGTTCGTACAGATTGGGCGAGCGCGTCTTGCGGGCAAAGGCCAGTTCATACTGCTGGCTGACTGACGGGGTGTAGCGGGTCAGCGCCGAGAAGTCGATATTGTTGTCGGTACGGGCGTGGCTTTGGGCATTGAAAGCAGCGGCGTCGCTGTCGTACATGCTGCTGTAGCCGGATACATTGTCGGCATTGGTTTTCACCTGGCTCAGGCGGGTACCGATGATGCTGCGCCATTGCGGGGCCCAGTCAGCCTGCCATTCGGCAAATACGTCCAGTTTGTCGCGCTTGCCGTTCTTGATGTTCCAGAAGGTTTCCGGCCCCATCATCATGGTGTCACCCGCTACTGGCGGCCACCAGTCATTCAACTGGTAGCGCTGGAATTCCGTTCCCAGCTTCAGCTTGTTGCCGGCATTCAATGGTAGATCCAGCGTCAGGCTGCCACCCTGGGTATGGCTGGCGGTGTCCATCGGCATGCCGATGTCGCCCATGTAATCCAGCTGCTTGTCATTGCCGAAGTCCATGTGATGACGCACATACTGGCTGTACAGCCGGGCATCCAGCTCGCCCCAGGCAAACTGGCCGTTGTAGTGCAGGTTCAGCTGGTCGCTGCTGTTGTCGGTCATGTCCATGCGCTGGTTGGCAAAGCCCTCATACGGGGTGCGCTGCACCCCCACCTTGGCTTCCAGCAGCTGGTTGTTATCGCGCCAGGCCACGCCCAGTTCGTGATTTTCAGTCTTGTAGGATGTGGAACCTACGGTAGCACCATCCATCCAGGCGCGGCCGGTAGCGGCCAGGCCGGATTTCTTGAAATCGGCTGCGGCGTCGTAGTCATTGCTGCGCGCGGTGGAACCGGTGTAGTTGATGCTGACATGGTCGTTGGCCAGGGTAGCACTGGCATTGGCACCGCGACCATCACCATTACTGCGGTAGAAGGCCCCTACTTCGCCGGTCTGCAAGATTTGGCCATCGGCGGCAAATTGCGGGGCGGCCGATTTGGCCACAATCACCCCGCCGATATTATCGCCACCGGCGCTGACCGGTGCGGCCGCGTTATACACCTGGATGCTGTCCACCTTGCTGGCATCCATATACGACAGCGGCGAGTTCATGTGATTGGGACAGGAGGCAATCAGGCTGGCACCGTCGGTCTTCACCAGCAGGCGGTCGTCGGCAAGACCGCGCAGTACCGGCAAGCTGGAAAAACCACCGGCTGCGTGCAGATTCAGGCCGGGAATGTCTTGCAACAGCTGGGCGCTGTCGCTGCTGCGCGCTGCCTGGCCAGCCAGCTGTGCCTGATTGAGGGTGCTGCCATTGGCCAAGCTGTCCGGCCGGGTGCCGTGGACCACCACCTCCGGCATTTGCTGTACTTCAGTGCTGTCGGCGGCATAGGCCAGTTGGCCAAGGGCGGACAGGGCAAGGGTGACGGCCACGACGGCCGGTTTGGTGTGGTAATGCATGTTGTTTCCCAAGTGAGCAACGGATAATCAGCCGGGCCGGTCAAACTGGTGATTGCCAGCCCTGTTATGCCAATCAGGCCCAAGCATGCTTGCCGAACGCAGTTCGGCGGCCTGGCCTGTCAATCTTGCGAGCTTACAAGCTTGCCAAGGCAAAGCGCTGTGACATATTGCCGCACCATGCTGCGACAATTTGCCGCAGCACCCTACCCCGCCCAACCCTTAAAATGACGGCCTTGTCACTTCATGCCCAAAGAATAATGACCAGCCGCCGCAGCACCTTGCTTGCCCTTTGCCTGTCCACCCTGCTGGCCCTGCCCGCCTTTGCCAAACCGCTCACCATCAGTGATGCCCTCAATCGCAAGGTAGTGGTGGATGTACCCGCCAAACGGGTAGTGCTGGGTTTCAATTTCGAGGACTTCACCGCCATCGCCGGTACCGAGGGCTGGAAGCGAGTGGTAGGCATCAGCAAAAACCCGTGGGCAGGCTGGCGTCCAGCCAACTGGGCGCTTTATCAGCAGGTGATTCCGGCACTCAACACCATGCCGGACGTAGGCTATAGCGAGGACAATACCTTTAGCGCGGAAAAGGTGATTGCGCTGAAGCCGGATGTGCTGATCCTGCCCGAGGGCAGCTTCAAGGTGCTGGGCACGGCGGTACAGCAAATCACCCAGGCCGGCATTCCCATTGTGGTGATCGACTACAACGCCCAGACGCTGGAGCGGCATCTGGCCAGCACCCGTGCCATTGGCGCGGTGATGGGCAGCAATATCCGCGCCGAAGAACTGGCGCAGCAATACCAGCGCAAATACCGTGACATCCTGCGCCGCGTGGCACTGGCCAAGGCCACCAGCAAGCCACGGGTATATGTGGAACTGGGCCGCGACGGCGCAGACACGATGGGCAATACCTACCGCGACACCATGTGGGGCAAGCTGCTGGACACCCTGGGTGCCGACAATCTGGCCAATGGCCGCATTGCCGCCAACTGGGGGCCGCTGAACCCGGAGGCCGTGCTGGCTGCGCAGCCGGACTACATCTTCATTGCCGGTTCGTCCTGGGTAAACCGCCCCAAGGCAGTCAAACTCGGATACAACCATAACGCTGCGGACGCCCGCGCCAGCCTGCAAGCCTATCTGGGCCGACCGGGCTGGAGCAGCCTGCCAGCAGTGCGCCAGCAGCATGTCTATGCCATCGAGCACGGCCTGTGCCGCAGCCTGAACGACTACACCGCCATGGCCTTTATCGCCAAGCAGCTGTACCCGGCCCAGTTTGCCGATGTCGACCCGCTGGCCGAATTGCGCCAGTACCATCAGCGCTATCTGCCTGTTGCCTATAGCGGCAGCTGGTTGCTGTCCCTCAAGCCATGAGCACGCTGAGCCTTTCGCTGGCTGGCCGCTGGCAGTCCCGGCTCAGCCAGTGTGGTTTCCTGCTGCTGGCTGCCATGCTGCTGCTGGGCAGTTTTCTGCTGGACATTGCCAGCGGCCCGGCACAGCTGAGCATCAGCCAGGTACTGCACAGCCTGCTGCAAGGTGAAGGGGGCGATGGGGTCATCGTGTGGCAAATCCGCCTGCCGGTGGCGCTGATGGCGCTGGCGGTGGGGGCGGCGTTGGGTGTGTCCGGCCTGATCATGCAGACCGTGCTGCACAACCCGCTGGCCTGTAGCTATACGCTGGGCATTTCCGCCGGTGCCGGTTTTGGTGCGGCGCTATTCATTGTGGCGGGCAGCAGCCTGGGCCTGGCCGAGGCCTGGGGCCTGCCGCTGAGTGCGCTGGGCTTTGCCTTTGTGGCAGGCAGTGCGGTATTGCTGATTGGCCGCAGGCGCGGTGGCAATGCCGAGTCTTATGTGCTGGCCGG
>NZ_JAELUD010000312.1:0-284 GCF_016429185.1 Aquitalea sp. ASV11 | reverse complement strand
CCGTGTTCAGCTTCCTCGATATCGACCTGCTGTCGGTGTTCCCGGACGTGGTCAACGAAATCGTCTGCACCAGCATCTACGCCGGTGACAAGGAAGGCGAAGTCCGCTTCGAACGCCACGACGGCGTACCGTTTACCGAAGTGGTGCGCCAGGCACTTGGCCTGAAGGAAGTGCACATCATCCAGACCGCCGGCGATGCCTACCAGCGCGAACGCGAACAATGGGATGACGGCAACAACGTGGTGGCCCTGGACCGCCGCGTGGTGGTGGCCACGACCGCAACA
>NZ_JAELUD010000311.1:0-292 GCF_016429185.1 Aquitalea sp. ASV11 | reverse complement strand
CCCCCCCCCCCCCCCCCCCCCCCCCCCCCCCCCCCCCCCCCCCCCCCCCCCCCCCCCCCCCCCCCCCCCCCCCCCCCCCCCCCCCCCCCCCCCCCCCCCCCCCCCCCCCCCCCCCCCCCCCCCTCTTACTGTTCGTCGGCAGCGTCAGATGTGTATAAGAGACAGGGTGTACAGCCTGCGCGACTACGCCAGCGACATCGACGAAGACCCGGGCCAGCTGCAACAAGTGGAAAGCCGCATCGACAGCCTGATGAGCATGGCGCGCAAATACCGCGTGCAACCGCAGGAACTG
>NZ_JAELUD010000310.1:0-295 GCF_016429185.1 Aquitalea sp. ASV11 | reverse complement strand
CCCCCCCCCCCCCCCCCCCCCCCCCCCCCCCCCCCCCCCCCCCCCCCCCCCCCCCCCCCCCCCCCCCCCCCCCCCCCCCCCCCCCCCCCCCCCCCTCCCCCCCCCCCCCCCCCCCCCCCCCCCCCCATCTTACTGTTCGTCGGCAGCGTCAGATGTGTATAAGAGACAGGCTGTTTTCTTCGGCCAGCGTCTTGGCCTGGCGCAGCGCATCTTCCATTTCGCGCTGGGCGGAAAAGTCCTGATACAGCCAGATGGTGCCGAGCTTGGGCACGGACGGATTGACGGCACGGCCAAA
>NZ_JAELUD010000309.1:0-295 GCF_016429185.1 Aquitalea sp. ASV11 | reverse complement strand
CCCCCCCCCCCCCCCCCCCCCCCCCCCCCCCCCCCCCCCCCCCCCCCCCCCCCCCCCCCCCCCCCCCCCCCCCCCCCCCCCCCCCCCCCCCCCCCCCCCCCCCCCCCCCCCCCCCCCCCCCACCCCATCTTACTGTTCGTCGGCAGCGTCAGATGTGTATAAGAGACAGGCCGACGCCTGCACCTTCTCATCCAGCAAGGCCAACAGCTCCTGCAAGCACTGCTTACCCCGCACCCGCTTCAACTCCCGCGGGCAATACCGCGCCCGAAACGCCGAACGCATCACCAGGCGAAAG
>NZ_JAELUD010000308.1:0-295 GCF_016429185.1 Aquitalea sp. ASV11 | reverse complement strand
CCCCCCCCCCCCCCCCCCCCCCCCCCCCCCCCCCCCCCCCCCCCCCCCCCCCCCCCCCCCCCCCCCCCCCCCCCCCCCCCCCCCCCCCCCCCCCCCCCCCCCCCCCCCCCCCCCCCCCACCACCCCACATCTTACTGTTCGTCGGCAGCGTCAGATGTGTATAAGAGACAGGCGCAGGGCTGGTCAGCGAGGAGGCCAGATACAGCTGGTCTTCAAACAACGGTACGGCCAGCAGGCCCGGCAGGCTGCCCTCGTCCGGCAGCGACATCAGCAAGGCGTCCACCGTCTGGCTGTG
>NZ_JAELUD010000033.1:0-43762 GCF_016429185.1 Aquitalea sp. ASV11 | reverse complement strand
GGGCTGCACCCTGCCGGAAAAGGACGACCACAACATCGCCGGTGCGCGTGACATCGCCGACCGCCTGATGGCTTCCTTCGGCTCCATGCTGCTGTACTGGTACCACTTCAGCCACAACGGCAAGCGCATCGACGTGGAAACCGACGACGACTCCATCGGCGGCCATTTCCTGCACCTGCTGCACGGTGAAAAGCCGTCCGAGCTATGGGTGAAGGCGATGCATACCTCGCTGATCCTGTACGCCGAGCACGAATTCAATGCATCCACCTTTACGAGCCGCGTGATTGCCGGTACCGGTTCGGACATGTACTCCAGCATTACCGGTGCCATTGGCGCGCTGCGCGGCCCCAAGCACGGCGGTGCCAATGAAGTGGCGTTTGAAATCCAGAAGCGTTACGACAATCCGGATGAAGCCGAGGCTGACATCAAGGCCCGCGTGGAACGCAAGGAAGTGGTGATCGGTTTTGGTCACCCGGTGTACACCATCTCCGACCCGCGCAACAAGGTGATCAAGGAAGTGGCGCGCAACCTGTCCGCCGCCGCTGGCGACAGCAAGATGTTCGACATTGCCGAGCGCCTGGAAAGCGTGATGTGGGACATCAAGAAGATGTTCCCCAACCTGGACTGGTTCTCCGCCGTGTCCTACCACATGATGGGCGTACCGACTGCCATGTTCACCCCGCTGTTCGTGATTGCCCGTACCAGCGGCTGGAGCGCACACGTGATCGAGCAACGCATTGACGGCAAGATCATCCGCCCGTCGGCCAACTACACCGGCCCGGACGATCAGGCTTTCGTGCCGCTGGCACAACGCTGATGGTCAGGGGAGCTAAGCCGCAAGGATAGCTCCCCGCTTTGCTTCCACCCTGAGAGTTTTAGCGACGCCATGAACAAAAACTACCGCACCCGATTGCCCGGCAGCCAGCTGGACTACTACGACACCCGCGCCGCCGTTGACGCCATTGCGCCCGGCGCCTATGCCACCCTGCCCTATACCTCGCGCGTACTGGCCGAGCAACTGGTGCGCCGCTGCGAACCGGAACTGCTGACCGACGCGCTCAAGCAACTGATCGAACGCAAACGCGACCTGGACTTCCCCTGGTATCCGGCGCGCGTGGTGTGCCATGACATTCTGGGCCAGACCGCACTGGTCGACCTGGCCGGTCTGCGTGACGCCATTGCCGACAAGGGTGGCGACCCCTCGCTGGTGAACCCGGTGGTGCCGACCCAGTTGATTGTCGACCACTCGCTGGCCGTGGAGTGCGGTGGTTTCGACCCGCAGGCTTTCGAAAAAAACCGCGCCATTGAAGACCGCCGTAATGAAGACCGTTTCCACTTCATCGAGTGGACCAAGACTGCCTTCAAGAATGTGGACGTGATTCCGGCCGGCAACGGCATCATGCACCAGATCAATCTGGAAAAAATGTCGCCGGTGATTCAGGTGCGCGACGGCGTGGCCTTCCCCGACACCTGTGTCGGCACCGACAGCCACACCCCGCACGTGGATGCGCTGGGCGTGATTGCCATCGGCGTGGGCGGCCTGGAAGCGGAAACCGTGATGCTGGGCCATCCTTCGATGATGCGTCTGCCGGACATCGTCGGCGTCAAGCTCACCGGCCAGCGCCAGCCCGGCATTACCGCCACCGACATCGTGCTGGCGCTCACCGAGTTCCTGCGCAAGGAGCGCGTAGTCGGTGCTTATGTGGAATTCTTTGGCGATGGCGCTGCCAGCCTGTCCATCGGCGACCGTGCCACCATCTCCAATATGTGCCCGGAATATGGCGCCACCGCTGCCATGTTCTATATCGACCAGCAAACCATCGACTACCTCAAGCTGACCGGCCGCGAAGCCGAGCAAGTGGCACTGGTGGAAAACTATGCCAAGGTGAGCGGCCTGTGGGCCGACAGCCTGGCAAGCGCGCAATACGAACGCGTGCTGGAGTTCGACCTGTCCAGCGTGGTGCGCAATATGGCTGGCCCGTCCAATCCGCACAAGCGCCTGCCCACCTCGGCACTGGCCGAGCGCGGCATTGCGGTTGACCTGGACAAGGCCCGCGCCGAAGAAGCCGAAGGCCTGCTGCCGGATGGCGCGGTCATCATTGCCGCCATCACCAGCTGCACCAACACCAGCAACCCGCGCAATGTGGTGGCTGCCGGCCTGCTGGCCAAGAAAGCCAATGAACTGGGCCTGCTGCGCAAGCCGTGGGTGAAGACGTCGTTTGCTCCGGGCTCCAAGGTGGCCAGGCTGTATCTGGAAGAAGCCGGCCTGCTGCCGGAACTGGAAAAGCTGGGCTTTGGCATCGTCGCCTATGCCTGCACCACCTGTAACGGCATGTCCGGCGCACTGGACCCGAAAATCCAGCAGGAAATCATAGACCGCGACCTGTACACCGCCGCCGTACTGTCGGGCAACCGCAACTTCGATGGCCGTATCCACCCCTATGCCAAGCAGGCCTTCCTGGCCTCGCCGCCGCTGGTGGTGGCCTATGCCATTGCCGGTACCGTGCGCTTCGACATCGAAAAAGACGTGCTGGGCGTGGTGGATGGCAAGGAAATCCGCCTGCAGGACCTGTGGCCGTCCGATGATGAAATCGACGCCATCGTGGCGCGCTGCGTGAAACCGGAGCAGTTCAAGCAGATCTACATCCCGATGTTCGATCTGGGTCAGGTGGAAGAAGCCAAGAGCCCGCTGTACGACTGGCGTCCGATGTCCACCTACATCCGTCGTCCGCCCTACTGGGAAGGCGCACTGGCCGGGGAGCGCACGCTCAAGGGCATGCTGCCGCTGGCGGTGCTGCCGGACAACATCACCACCGACCACCTGTCGCCGTCCAACGCCATCCTGCCCAGTTCGGCTGCCGGTGAATACCTGGCCAAGATGGGCTTGCCGGAGGAGGACTTCAACTCCTACGCCACCCACCGTGGCGACCACCTGACCGCCCAGCGCGCCACCTTTGCCAACCCGCAACTGGTGAACGAAATGGCCGTGGTGGATGGCGCAGTGAAGAAGGGTTCGCTGGCGCGTATCGAGCCGGAAGGCAAGGTCACCCGCATGTGGGAGGCCATAGAAACCTATATGGCGCGCAAGCAGCCGCTGATCATCATTGCCGGTGCCGACTACGGCCAGGGCAGCTCGCGTGACTGGGCGGCCAAGGGCGTGCGGCTGGCCGGGGTGGAAGCCATCGTGGCCGAAGGCTTCGAGCGCATCCACCGCACCAACCTGGTGGGCATGGGCGTGTTGCCGCTGGAATTCAAGGCGGGCAGCAACCGCAAGACACTGGGCATCGACGGCACCGAGAGCTACGACGTGAAGGGCGACATCTCGCCGCGCTGCACGCTGACACTGGTGATTCACCGTCGCAATGGCGAAACGCTGGAAGTTCCGGTCACCTGCCGTCTGGATACCGCCGCCGAAGTGCGGGTGTACCAGGCTGGCGGCGTGCTGCAGCGCTTTGCCCAGGACTTCCTGGAGTCCACCACCGTTTGAGTTTTGCTGCTCCCGGCCTGCGGGTATGTCCCTGCCGGCAGGCCGGACCCAGAGCAGCCCCAAACCGCAGGGCGGCGCGAAATCGGTTTCGCAGCCGCCCTGCTGCTTGCCACCCTATTCCGGCAATGCCTGTTGACGGCCTTGCCCACAGCATGACAGGAGAGACTGCATGGCCCATGCTCCACAAATCCGCATTCCTGCCACCTATATCCGTGGCGGCACCAGCAAGGGGGTGTTTTTCCGCCTGCAAGACCTGCCTGCCGCGGCCCAGCAGCCCGGCCCGGTGCGCGATGCCATCCTGATGCGGGTGATCGGCAGCCCCGATCCCTACGGCAAGCAGATCGACGGCATGGGCGGCGCCAGCTCCAGCACCAGCAAGACAGTGATCCTGGCCAAGAGCAGCCGGCCCGATCACGATGTGGACTACCTGTTTGGCCAGGTGGCCATCGACAAGGCCTTTGTCGACTGGAGCGGCAACTGCGGCAACCTGTCCGCCGCCGTCGGCTCCTTTGCCATCATGAGCGGACTGGTCGATGCCAGCCGCATTCCGGCCAATGGCGTGGCCACGGTACGCATCTGGCAGGCCAATATCAGCAAGACCATCATCGCCCATGTACCCATCACCAACGGTGAAGTACAGGAGACCGGCGATTTCGAACTGGACGGCGTCACCTTCCCGGCTGCCGAGGTACAGCTGGAATTCCTCGACCCGGCCGACGAGGGCGAAGGCGATGGCGGCGGCGCGATGTTCCCCACCGGCAATGTGGTGGACACGCTGGATGTTCCGGGCGTGGGTAGCTTCCAGGCCACCATGATCAATGCTGGCATCCCCACCATCTTCCTTAACGCAGCAGAACTGGGTTACAGCGGTAGCGAACTGCAGGAAGCCATCAATGGCGATGCCGCCGCACTGGCCCGCTTTGAAACCATCCGCGCCCACGGTGCCATCCGCATGGGCCTGATCAAGGACCTTGCCGAAGCGGCCACCCGCCAGCACACCCCCAAGATTGCCTTTGTCGCCCCGCCGGATGGCTATACCGCTTCCAGCGGCAAACAGATTGCTGCCAGCGACATCGACCTGCGCGTGCGCGCCATGTCCATGGGCAAACTGCACCACGCCATGATGGGCACCGCTGCGGTGGCCATCGGCACGGCTGCGGCCATTCCCGGTACGCTGGTAAACCTTGCCGCCGGAGGTGGCGAACGCCAGTCGGTGCGCTTTGGCCACCCCTCCGGCACCCTGCGCGTAGGTGCGGAAGCCAAGCTGGTGGACGGCCAATGGCAGGTCAGCAAGGCCATCATGAGCCGCAGCGCCCGCGTGCTGATGGAAGGCTGGGTGCGTATTCCCGGCGACAGTTTCTAAGCGCTGAAATCAGCAAATCAGCCAACAAGAATGGCCACCCCTGGGTGGCCATTTTTCATTGGGTAATGGCCAGCATCAGCCTGCCACCACCACCCGGTTGCGCCCGGCACGTTTGGCCTGATACAGCGCCATGTCAGCCTGCTTCACCCAGGCGGCCTTGTCGGCCATCAACAGCGAGGCACCCGCCACCCCCAGGCTCAGCGTTACCGTGATATCGGCCTGACTGGCATGCACCGTGCGTGCCGCCATTTGCTGACGCAGGGTTTCGGCCAGCAGCGCGGCATTTTCCAGAGTGCAATCGGGCAGCACCAGCAGGAACTCCTCGCCACCGTAACGGATGGCGGTATCGTGCAGGCGCATATGCTCCTGCAACACCATGGCTACCTGTGCAATCACCAGATCGCCCACATCGTGGCCGAACTCATCATTCACCTGCTTGAAATGGTCGATATCCAGCATGATCAGCACCGCTTGCTGGCCGGAGTGCTGGCAGCGCAACCACTCCTGCTGCAACACTTCGTCACCGGAACGGCGATTGAGCAGGCCGGTCAACCCGTCCAGCCGCACCAGTTGTGCCAGATAGGTATTGCTCTGTTTCAAGGCATCCAGCAGTTGCTGGTTGCGCCCTTGCCAGTGCAGGAACAGGCGGTAGGCAAAAAAGGCATTGAACAGCACGATCAGGGCGAACACCCAGAAGAACACCCAGCCGGTCTGGGTCATCACCAGCGCCGCCTGGTGCACTTCCGGAGCCAGCCCCCGTTGTAACTGCCCCAGCAACAGGCTGCTGCCCAGGCTGAGCGACAAATAGCCAAACACCAGTACCCCGACGCTGACCAACACCAGCAGCACCACCACCAGATGGCGCGATTCGCCATCACTGCCCTGCACCTGCGGCAAGCGCGCATACAGCCAGCGCTCGGTCCGCAGCCAGGACCACGCCAGGATAGGTCCCACCAGCAACAGGTTCTGCAGGAAAAAGCCTAGCCACCAGCCTTGCCAGATGGGCAGCAATTCCGACAAAGGCTGATGATTGCTGTAGGTCCAGATCAGCGCGCCGCTGGAGCTGAAAATGCTGCCGGCAAAGGAGAGCTGGACAAAATGCAGCAGCGACTCCAGGCTGCGCAGTCCACGCATTATCGGCAGGGCCCGAAACCCCAGGGCAATCACTGCCACGCCCAACGGGTCGGCAAAGGCAAACAGTACCGCCCACTGCCAGGCCATGCCGGCATACAAGGCCAGCGACAAGGTGGTGAGATAGGCTGGAATCGCCCCCCACCACCAGCCAATGCACAAACTCCACCACAGGCTGATCAGCAAGGCCGGGTAGACGGTGATATACACCGTCACCCCACCAAATTGCAGTGGCATGCCAGACCAGTTATCCACCACCGACAGCACACCCAGCCCCAGCGAAACCAGCAGACTGCCCAGCCACGCGCCAAACAACAGCCAGCGCTCACGTACCGACAGCTGTTGCCACAAACGCCAGGGGCTGGCAAAGGATGCGCGTGCACTGGCAAAAGCCGCAGGAACGGACAGCACGGAAGATGAGGAGCCGGCAGCGTCGGTATTCATGGTGAATCAAGGCTCACAACGGGATTGAAAAATCATTCTGCCTTGCCACCAACACTGGGCTGGGCGGCGGAACAAACCTGGAACACAGGCAAGGCGCGGCAGTGACATTAGCATAATTAACCCTTGCTCAGCAGGGATATTGCACCCGACTGCGGCATTACCCCTGCCCAGTTGCGACAGACGCATGATATTGCATGGACAGCTGTTGCATATTGACTGCACACCCGGTCTCATACCAGTCTGGACATGAAAAAACCCGGCCAAACCGGGTTCATGCACGCCATGTCCAAACCGGATGGCATTCAGACCGTGTCCGCCATGCTCTCGCCCAGACGCACCGGTCGTGCCGGTTGCCAGTCCTGCTCAAAATGCAGGCCAGCCGTGGCCGGGAACAGCAACACCACTGTAGAGCCCAGCTGGAAACGGCCCATCTCCTCGCCCTTGCGCAGCGTGATTTGCTGGTCCTGATAATCCCAATGCTGAATGCGGCCCGGACGCGGCGGATTGACAATACCGTGCCAGACCGTGCCCATGCTGCCAACGATGGTGGCGCCCACCAGCGTCAGCACAAAGCGGCCATGCGGGCCTTCGAATTCACACACCACCCGCTCGTTACGGGCAAACAGTCCGGGCACGCCACGCGCAGTAGCCGGGTTCACCGAAAACAGCGCACCAGGCACATAAGTCATGCTGAGCAAACGTCCGTCGCACGGCATGTGAATGCGGTGGTAATCACGCGGGCTCAGATAAATGGTGGCGAACTGGCCGTCCTGATAGCGTGCCGCCATCTCGGCATCACCACCCACCAGCGCAGTGGTGGAGTAAGCATGGCCCTTGGCCTGGAAGATCTGATCAGCGTGAATGGCACCAAACTGGCTGATGGCACCATCCACCGGACAAATCAGCGCGCTAGCCGCCAATGGCCGCGCCCCGGCACGCAGCGGGCGGGTAAAAAACTGGTTGAAGCTGGGATAGCTGCTGATATCCGGATTGGCCGCTTCGGCCATGTTCACCTGATAGCGTCCGACAAACCAGCGGATGACCGCCGTGGTCAGGCTGCCGGCTTCGGCACTTGCCAGCTTGCCGGCCAGAATGGTTAAAGCCTGCTTGGGCAGAAGATATTGCAGCCATACGGCAAAGCGTTCGGACACGATGTAAAACCTTGAATGCGGACAGCCGCACATTATAAGCCGGACTGCCAGTGAATGCGAAACGGCAAGCTGCAATTGCCTGCGCAGCAGATCACTGACCGTCAGCACTGGAAAGCCATGGATGCGCTAACTAGAATGCAGACGGGCTTTACCTCTTCTGCCCCCTTTCCTCACACAAGGAACCACGATGAGCACACTGAACGTTCTGGCCATTTGCGGCAGCCTGCGCCGTGCCTCCACCAATATGGGTCTGCTGCGCTACGCCAAGGCACATGCGCCAGCCGGCATCCAGATCGAAATTGCCGACATCAGTCAGGTCCCGTTCTACAACGCCGACATCACTGAGAAACCGGCCGCAGTGCAACAACTGCTGGCTCAACTGGCAAAGGCTGATGCCTTGCTGCTGGGCTGCCCGGAATACAACTACTCCATGGCACCTGCGTTGAAAAACGCACTGGACTGGGCCTCGCGCGAGCCAGAAAACAAACTGCTGGCAGGCAAGGCCGTGGCCATTGTGGGCGCTGGCGGCGGCATGGGTACTTCACGCGCGCAGTACCACCTGCGCCAAAGCTGCGTCTATCTGGACCTGCACCCGCTGAACAAGCCGGAAGTGTTTGCCAATGCCTTTGCCGGCGGCTTTGATGCCGAAGGCAACCTCACCGACGAGCGCCTGCAAGGCCTGGTGGTGCAGCAGCTGGAAGCATTGCAAGCCTGGGCCGCCCAACTGAAAGCCTGATCGCACCGCAGCACGCCCTGCGCTGTTCCACACCCGGCTGCGGGACAGCGCATTATCTTGTTTTTACTCAATTTTACCTCCATCCTGCCGATATACAGACATCTGCCGCAAGCCATACGGCACGCAGACCCGGCGCCATGCACAGGCTGGCGTCCTTCTCCGTTTTCAGCAGGAGCCTCCCATGACCGTCAACAGCGTCAACAGCAGCCTGTTGCTGAATGCCAGCTACAGCAGCAGCACCATTACCGACAGCAAAACCGGCAACAGCATCAGCAGCAGCAGCCTCACCGTGGACGAAGTGGTCACGCTGGGGCAAAACAGTCAGGACAACAGCGCCCTCACCTATGGCAAACCGACCACGGGCAGCAGCACGCCGGTGGATGTACCAGCCTTGCTGGCCAAGTCCAACCAGCAGGTGTCGGACTTCCTCAAGCTGCTGGGCAATCTGGTCCAGCAGCAGGGCCTGCAATGGAACAAGGTGGTGAGCGGCGAACAAAAACTGACTGTAGACCCGCAGACCAAGGCCGAAGCCACCCAGGCAGTGTCGGAAGATGGCGAGCTGGGCATCAAGAACACCGCGCGGCGCATTCTGGACTTTGCCCGGCTGGGCATAGGCAACGACCCCAGCAAGATAGATACCATTCGCGCTGCTGTGCAGCAGGGCTTTGACGAAGCCAAGAAGGCATTTGGCGGCAACCTGCCGGACATCAGCAACCAGACGCGGGATGCCATCATGGCTACGCTGGATGACTGGCAGAAAAACGGCCTGCCGAGCAATAACGACTACACGCTGATCCGCCCGGACTTGCAGCAGGACCAACAGCAGGCCACACAAAACGCGAGCAGTTGAAGCATGCCCGCAGTCCGTGACCGGGCTGCGGGAACACCAGTCGTGTCAGTAAATATCGCGGCCGAAGTACTGCACGCTCAGCTTCTTGAAAGTGCCATTGGCGCGCACGGCGCTGATGGCCTTGTTCAGCTTGTCCAGCAAGGCCTTGTCTTCCTTGCGCACCGCCATGCCGGCACCGGAGCCCAGCACCTCGCGCTCAGCAGCGTTGTCACCATTGATGGACGGGCCGACAAAGGCAAAACCCTTGCCCGGTTCGCTCTTGAGAAAACCCGCTTCCACTTGCAGCTCGTCCTGGAAGCTGGCATCCAGCCGGCCATTCACCAGGTCGGCATAGGCCTTGTCCTGATCCTCATAACGCACCACATCCATGCCGCGCGGTCCCCAGAACTTGCTCAGGTACATGTCGGCCGTGGTGCCACGCTGCACGCCCACCCGCTTGCCTTTCATCCCCTCCACCGTAAACCTGAGCGGACTGCCCTTGGCGGCAATCAGCCGCTGCGGCGTACGGAAATAGCGCTCGGTAAAGCTGACTGTTTTGGCCCGCTCGGCGGTAATGGTCATCGACGACATGATCACGTCGTACTTCTTGGCCATCAGCCCGGGAATGATGCCATCCCAGTCCTGATTGATCAGACTGCAGCGGGCTTTCATTTCCTTGCACAGGGCAGCTGCCAGGTCTGCCTCGAAGCCGACGATCTGCCCCGCCGGGTTCAGCGATTCGAACGGCGGATAGGTGGCATCCATGCCGATACGCAGATTGTTCAGGTCCGTCGCTCCCGCTTGCAGGGCGACAGCAGACAACAACACGGCACACCAGGATTGCAGCTTCATCTTCATTCCTCCGGACTGGGTGAGTAGACAAACGCACGACAAGGGACGGCTTGGTGTTATCACGCCACACCAGTCAAGGAGCGTGGCGGTAGGGCAAAAGGGTTCTGACCATCAGCAGAGGTCACGCTCCAGCAACAACATGTCGTCGAAGCGTTCCTGACGGCGGATCAGGCGGTACTGGCCGGGCCCGTCAATCAGCACGGCAGCGGAACGCGGCTGGGCGTTGTAGACCGTCTGGTTTTCCAGCTGGTAGGCACCCACATCCAGGAAGGCCAGCACATCACCCGGCGCACTGGCTTCGGGCAGCAGGAACTGCTCACCCAGCGGGCCATGGCGGAAGTAATCGCCACCATCGCACAAGGGGCCACCCAGCTTGACGGGCTGATTGTGGCTGTCCGTCATGCGGCTGGCGTTGTAGACATAGAAGTACCAGTCCTTGTAATCCGGAATGGCATTGAAGCCGGCATCCAGCATGCACCACTGCACCTGGCCTTCCACGCTGCCATCCTCGCGCAACAGGGTTTTGCGCTTGGCGGTCACCATGCGGGTAAGCAATACCCCGGCACTGCTCACCACCTTGCGGCCCGGCTCGATACAGATTTCGATATCGTCACGCCAGGCGTGTACTTCGCGGATGACGGCAGCGGCAAATTCATTGGCGCCGATTTGCGGCTGCATATTGTCCGGCCCGCCCAGGCCACGGTCGGTGGCGTAGCGGTATGGTGCCGGAATGCCACCACCGACATTGATCATGTCAAAGCGCACACCCAGTGCCGCTTCCAGCTGACGGGCACAATCCACCAGCACGCGGGTGGCCGCGCCAAACGGCTCGGCATCTGGCACCTGGTCACCCACATGCATGTGCAGGCCGCACAGCTGCACATAGGGCATGTCCAGTGCCTGACGGCAAATGCCTTCGGCATCGGCCAGATCCACCCCGGACTTGGCGCGGAATGCCGTCATCAGGCCTTCATGGGTGGCGGCCTTGACGTTGGGCTCCACCCGCAGGCAGATGCGTACCGGAATTTGCAGCTGACGGCTGATGCGGTCGATGGCCAGCAATTCGTGCTCGCTGTCGACATTGATGGCATGCAATTGCTGGCGAATGGCGAATTCCAGTTCCTCATCACGCTTCACCACGCCGTTGTACACAATCTGGCTGCCGGCAAAACCAGCGGCCAGACAGCGGCGGATTTCATTGGCCGAATTGGCCTCGATGCTGATGCCGGATTCGCGCACCACCTGCAATACCGCCAGCAAGGAGCAAGCCTTGGAGGCGTAGCAGATGCGGGTATTGGCATGGCTGGCAAAGGCCTGCTTGATTTCGTCGACATTGCGGCGGATTTCCGGCGCGGAATACACGAATAGCGGTGCGCCGAATTCTGCGGCCAGCGCGGCCAGCCCCACCCCCTCCATCTGCAACTGTCCATCAGCAGCAGACAGACGGCGGTCGTGTTGCAGGGTGTATTGCCGTTGGGAATCGAAATCGTGATGCATGTGCGCTCCGTCATGTTGTGTTGTTTGTTGCCAAACATACGGAAATCGCCTAGTTTTCACGAACGAATAATTGGCATTAAACCATTCCATTCCGTCATGAATGAAACCCACCACCTGCCCTCGCTCACCGCCTTGCGCGCCTTTGTCACCGTCATCGACACCGGCAGCTTTACCGAAGCCGCACGCCGCCTGTTTCTGACCCAGGGTGCCATCAGCAAGCAGATCAGCCTGCTGGAGCAGCACTACGCCACCGCGCTATTGCAAAGGCAGCACCGGCAGATACGCCCGACACCGGCAGGCCAGACCCTGCTGCCGGTGGCGCGTGAGGTGGTACAAAAACTGAAGGAAGTGGACAGGCAGATCAAAACCCGCAGCGACATCCTCAGCCTGCAGGTATATGTGAGCTTTGCCGTACGCTGGCTGATGCCGCGGCTGGGCAGTTTTTACCAGCAGCACCCGCTTACCCAGCTGCGCATCGACAGCATGGTGTACGAACCGGAGGTGCTGGACCCGGACAGCCATCAGGCCTATATCCTGTTCGGGCGCGGACAATGGCCGAACATGCAGGCCGAGCTGCTGTTACCCGAGGTGCTCAGCCCGGTGTGCTCCCCTGCCATGCGGACTGAACTGTCCGGTGTGGACAGCCTGGCGGGCCACACCCTGTTTCACACCACTCGCGACTATGAGGAATGGGTTGCCTGGCTGGATACCCGGGGCATACACACACTTGCCGCCTACAAGCATCAAGTGGTGGACTTGCACCACCTGGCGTGGACGGCGGCCGCCAGTGGGCTGGGCGTGGCGATCGGTGACATGGCCTTGCTGCAGGACGAGCTGGAACAAGGCCGGCTGGTCTGCCCTTTCGACAAGCCACTGCATACCGGTTCCGGTTACTGGCTGGTCTACCCGGAGAGCTATGCCGAGCATCCGGGCCTGCAGGATTTGCTGTCATGGCTGCGCGAGCAGGCTGGCGGCATTTGCCACGCGCCATAGAAAAAGCCCGGCTTGGAGGCCGGGCGACAAGTCAACAACACAGGAGAAATCACAAAGGCAAATGCGTGGACAGGGCATTGAGCTTGCGCAGTGCCTGACGGAAACGGGTGTGGGCGCGGGATACGGTGGATTCGCTGATATCCATCTGCTGGGCGGCGAAGTAGCCGGTCATGCCTTCTACTTCCATCAGCCAGACGGCTTCACGCGAACGCTTTTTCAGGCCGATCAGGTCGGCTACCTGATTGAAATCGTCGAGTTTCATGGCGCTGATCTCCGACATCATGGGGTGGGGGAATGATGCTCCAGCCAGTGCAGCAGACACTGGCAACCCCGGTAAAACCACTTGCCGGGGCCGGTAAATTCAGCATAGATGCTTGCAAAAAAAATGCACGGACAGTTTTGCAAGCGGGAAGAAAGACCAGGCTGGCTCAGCGGCCCCTTGCGGCCAGCCAGTCCAGCATGCCTTGCCCGGCGGCGCGGCCACTGGCGAGGCACGCGGTCAGCAGATAGCCGCCGGTAGGGGCTTCCCAGTCCAGCATTTCACCGGCGCAGAACACGCCCGGCATGTCTTTTAGCATCAGCCTTGCGTCCAGCGCTTCCAGGCGTACTCCGCCCGCTGTGCTGATGGCTTCGTCGATGGGCCGGGTGGCATGCATGGTCAGCGGCAAGCGCTTGATACCCGCCGCCAGCTGCTGCATGTCGTTGAATGCCTCTTTGCTCAGACACTCGCGCAGCAGGCCCGCCCTCACCCCTTTCAGGTTCAGGCGGCTTTGCAGATGGCTGGACAGCGAACGCGAGCCGCGTGGGTGTTTTACTTCCGCCGCCACCTGCTCGGCACTCTTTTGTGGCAGCAAATCCAGATACACCGTGGCACTGCCATTGGCCAGCAAGCTATCGCGGATGGGTGCGCTGAAGGCATAGATCAGATTACCTTCCACCCCGTGGCGGGTGACCACGCATTCCCCGGTCTTGCGCACGGTATGACCAGCCAGATCGGTAAACTCCAGCAGCACCGACTTGAGCGGCTCTCCGGCAAACTTGTCGGCAAAGTGGCTGCTCCAGTTGCAGTCAAAACCGCAATTGGCCGGCAGCAAATCGCGCACCGCCACACCGCGTTCGGCCAGCACGGGCAGCCAGCTGCCATCCGAACCCAGCTTTTTCCAGCTGCCGCCACCCAAGGCCAGCAGCACGGCATCATGACGGGCTTCCAGCTCTCCATCCGGCGTGGCAAAGCGCAGCGCGCCTTGATCGCCCCAGCCTAGCCAGCGATGGCGCACCCGGAATTGCACCCCGGCCTCACGCAAGCGTGTCAGCCAGACGCGCAACAGCGGTGCAGCCTTCATCTCGCGCGGGAATACCTTGCCCGAGCTGCCGACAAAGGTTTCCACCCCCAGACCATGCACCCATTCACGCAATATGTCGGCATCGAAATCCTGCAGCCAGGCGGCGACCTCGTTTTCCCGTTCGCGATAGCGGCCGAGAAAGTCAGCCTTGGGTTCCGAATGGGTGATGTTCATCCCCCCCACGCCGGCCAACAGGAATTTGCGCCCCACCGAGGGCATGGCGTCATACACCGTCACCGTCACACCAGCCCGGGATAGCACCTCGGCTGCCATCAGGCCGGACGGACCTCCGCCAATGATGGCAACACGTGAACAAGATGGGGATGACGACATGACAACTCCTGCAGCAAGAACAAGGCAAAACCGGCGGGCCGGTCGACAGAGGGCGGATTGTTGCAGAAAACCCGCGTTCGCCCAAGCCACATCGTATCCATACTGCAAATGGGGAAAAATTTTGTTTTAGACCAAGCACAGTTAATATGACGTGCGTTACGCTGGCCGTTGTGGCAGGTCGAGACGGCCTGGATAAAAACATAAGCAACAACAAAAGGAGGCGGGGCTCCCGTACATATAATGAAAAAATTTTCCGAATGGCCAATCTGGCTGCGTCTGACCAGCGCCATCTGGTGCTGTCTGGTAGTGGCATGGAGCGGGCTGATTGCCTGGGAAACCACGGTCAGCCGTGATATTGCGGTCTCGCAGGCCAAGGACCTTGCCAGCAGCATGAACGAAATGACGCTGGCAGGCCTCACCGGCATGATGATGACCGGCACCGTGGGCCAGCGTGATGTGTTTCTGGACCAGATCAAGGAACTGTCCGCCGTGCGCGAACTGCGTGTGGTACGCGGCGACGCGGTCAACAAGCAGTTTGGCCCCGGCAATGCCGGCGACAAGGCGCACGCTGCGGACGAAGCAGAAAAGACCGCCCTTGCCAGCGGCCAGCCCTATGTGGCCATTGAATCCAGCCCGCAACTGGGCGAACACCTGCACGTGGTGTACCCCGCGCGCGCAGCCAGCAATTACCTGGGCAAGAACTGCATCAGCTGTCACCAGGTGAGCGAAGGTACCCCGCTGGGCGCCGTCAGCATGCGCATTTCACTGGAAAAACCCTACGCTTCGGTAGCCCAATTCCGCAACCAGAGCATCCTGTTTGCCGTCATCGCCTCGTTGCCGCTGATGCTGGTGGTGTTCCTGTTCATCCGCCGCTTTGTCACCCGGCCGCTGCAAGCCATGGCAGGTGGCCTGGCTGAACTGGCCAAGGGCGAAGGCGACCTGACGCGCCGGCTGGAAGTGCGCCATCAGGATGAAATTGGCAAGACTGCCAGCCTGTTCAACCAGATGCTGGGTTCCATTGCCGAGCTGGTACGGCAGGTTGGCACCGCTGCGCGCAGCGTGGCTTCGTCTTCCGGCCAGCTGAGTCAGGGCGCGGAACGACTGGCCGAGGGTTCGCAAGCCCAGAATCGCCAGTCGCAGGATGCAGCGCAGGCGGTGGAGCAACTGGCCCAGCATATTGGCGACATTGCCCGCCATGCCGAACAGGTACTGCAACAGTCGGATGAAAGCCTGCAACGCTCGCAGCAGGGCCGCCAGAACCTGAGCCGCTTGCAACAGCAGGTTGGCGAAATCCAGCAAGCCGTCACCATGATGTCCGAAGCGGAAACCGAGCTGGTGCAATCTACCGCCGCCATCACCGGCATGACGCAGCAGGTGCGCGACATTGCCGAACAAACCAATCTGCTGGCCCTGAATGCCGCCATCGAAGCGGCACGAGCCGGCGAAGCCGGACGCGGCTTTGCCGTAGTGGCGGACGAAGTGCGCAAGCTGGCGGAAAAATCCGCCCTGTCGGCGCGCGAAATCGACAGCGTCACCGACGCGCTGAACAACAAGACCGAAGCCGTGCGCGATGCCGTGGCCGCCAGCCTGTCCTCCTTGCAGGCCAGCAATCAGTCGGCGGCACAGGTGGCCAGCGTACTGGATGCAGCCAATGACTCGGCGGTGGCAGTCCGTAATGGCCTGCAACAAATCGTGCAGGTGACCGAACAGCAGCGTGAAGCCAGCGAACGCGTGACCCGCAATATCGACAGCATTGCCCAGCTGGCCAATACCAACGACTCCGCCATCCAGCACACCGTGCGCTCGGCAGAGGAGCTGGAACAACTGGCAGGCGGACTGAACGACTCGGTGGCCCGATTCAGGGTGTAGCAGACCAGCAAGAGCAAGCAACGCCAGTGCGCCCCGGCCCGCTGGCGTTTTTTGTGTCTACCAGCGCGGTACAGCCACATCCGCAACAGCCGGTTTGGCCAATGCGCCGTCTGCTGTTACACTGCCAGCCCGTTTCTGTCGTGAATATCGCCAAGTCCGTGAAAAAAATCGCCTTTTCCAGCCTCACCGGGCTGCCTGAAGCCCTGCTCTCCAACCTGGACAGCCTCGGTTACCACAGCATGACCCCCATCCAGGCCGAAAGCCTGCCGGTGATTCTGGACGGACGCGACCTGATCGCCCAGGCCAAGACCGGCAGCGGCAAGACGGCCGCCTTCGGCCTTGGCATCCTGGCCAACATCAATCCGCGCTGGTTTGCCGTACAGGCACTGGTACTGTGCCCCACGCGCGAACTGGCCGACCAGGTGGCGCAGGAAATCCGCCGACTGGCACGCAGCATCGACAATATCAAGGTAGTGACCCTGACCGGCGGCTCGCCCATGGGACCGCAGCGTGCCTCGCTGGAGCATGGTGCACACATCGTGGTGGGTACGCCTGGCCGGCTGCAGGATCACCTGTACCGCGAATCGCTCAATCTGGCCGGGGTGAAAACCCTGGTGCTGGACGAAGCCGACCGCATGATTGACATGGGCTTCATCGAGGAAATCGTCGGCATCGTGCGCGCCTGCCCGCGCCAGCGTCAGACCCTGCTGTTCTCCGCCACCTACCCGGACACCATCCGCAAGGCCAGCGCGCAGTTCCTGCGCCAGCCGGTGGAAGTAAAGGTGGAAGCGCTGCACAGCGGCGACCATATCGAACAATGGTTCTACAAGGTGAAGCCGGAAACCCGGCTGGAAACCGTCACCCGCATTCTGCAGCACGTACGCCCGGCTTCCGCGCTGGCCTTCTGCAACACCAAGGAGCGCTGCAAGGAGCTGGTGAAAGACCTGCAAAGCCGTGGCTTCTCCGCGCTGGCGCTGTATGGCGATCTGGAACAGCGCGACCGCGACCAGATCCTGCTGCGCTTTGCCAACAAGAGCACCACGGTGCTGGTGGCCACCGACGTGGCCGCACGCGGGCTGGACATCAAGGAACTGGACCTGGTGATCAATGTGGACGTGAGCCACGACCCGGAAGTGCACATCCACCGCATTGGCCGAACCGGCCGTGGCGAGTTACATGGCCTGGCCATGACGCTGACCTGCGAAAGCGATGCCCGCCGTCTGGTGCAGATCGAGGACTACCAGAAGGCCCCGCTCACCTGGGCGGAAGTGGAGGAACTGACCCCGGCACCGGGCGGCCAGCTGATTCCGGCCATGGTGACGCTGGAAATTGCCGGCGGCAAACGTGACAAGCTGCGCCCGGGTGACATTCTGGGCGCGCTCACCGGAGATGGCGGCATTGCCGGCAGCCACGTGGGCAAGATCAACGTGCTGGAAGGTGCCAGCTTTGTCGCCCTGCAGCGCGACATCGCCCAGCAGGCTTTTGAACGCCTGTCGGTCAGCAAGATCAAGGGCCGTCTGTTCAAGATGCGCTTTGTCGAATAAGCCTTGCGCAACGCACCATGCAAAAGCCACCCTGCGGGGTGGCTTTTTTGTTTTCCGACAGAGAGCCAGAAGCTGCTCAGAGTCTGTTCAGAAGGGTTTGTCACCCAGAATCGTGGCCCGGTGCATGATGCGACGGTTGGGACGGTAATCGTCCACCGCATAATGACTGGTGGAGCGGTTATCCCAGAACGCCACATCCCCGGCCTGCCAGCGCCAGCGGATGGTGAATTCCGGCCGCGCCTGATGGGCAAGCAGGAAGGCCAGCAAGGCCGCGCCCTCTTCTTCCGGCAACTCGTTGATTTCAGTGGTGAAACCGCCATTGACGAACAGACCCTTGCGACCGCTTACCGGATGGGTGCGCACCACCGGATGGCTTAGCGGCGGATTGTCGCGCCGCGTCTGTTCCCATTTTTCCCGGTCGGCCGGGGTCAGGCCAAAGCGCTTGAGCGGGAAGGTCTTGGTGAAGTCATGGGTGGCGGTCAGCCCTTCCAGCAAGGTTTTCAGCCGGTCGGACAGCGCATCCCAGGCAGCAAAGCTGCTGGCCCACAGCGTGTCACCGCCGAACTCCGGCAGCAAGCGCGCGGCCAGCACCGCAGCGGCAGGCGGTGTTTCGATGAAGGTGACATCAGTGTGCCAGATGGCATTGTCCTTCAGGTCGAAAGCGTCGGTGTCCAGAATCATCACCTGCGGTGCATCCGGATGTTGCGGGTAGATGGGGTGGGTGTGCAGATCGCCAAAGCGGGCGGCAAAGTCGCGCTGCTGGCGCGGGCTGATGTCCTGATTACGGAAGAACAGCACCTGATGTTGCAGCAGGGCCTGCTGTATCTCCTGCTGCAGGCTGTCAGTCAGCGGCTGTGCCAGATCCACACCTTCGACAATCGCACCCAGAGCCGGGGACAAACGGGTAAGAGTCAGACTCATCTTCTATTCCTTGCAGTATTCGGTTCTGGCCGCCGCCTCTGGCAGTGGCCATGAAATCTTTAGTCCAGCTGGCCATGCCAGGGGGCGAGGCGTCGCTGCAACAGGCGCAAGCCCAGCTCCAGCGCAAAGGCAATCAACGCGATGACGGCAATGCCCAGAATCACCACATCAGTCACCAGAAACTGCGCCGCCGACTGCACCATGAAACCCAGCCCGCGGGTGGCCGCCACCAGCTCTGCCGCCACCAGGGTGGACCAGCCGGTACCCAGGCCGATGCGGATGCCGGTGAGGATTTCCGGCAAGGCCTCGGGCAGGATGACAAACCACAGCAACTGGCTGCGGCTGGCCCCCAGTGTCTGGGCGGCACGCAGGCGGTTACGGCTGACCTGTGCCACACCATGACTGGTGGCAATGATGACCGGGGCCAGCACCGCCAGGAAAATCAGCAACACCTTGGACAACTCGCCAATACCGAACCAGATGACAATCAGCGGCAGATAGGCCAGCGGCGGCACCGGGCGATAGGCTTCAATCAGCGGGTCCAGCAGGCCACGTGCCACCGGGCTGACGCCCATCAGCACACCCAGCGGGATACCCAGCAACACCGCTGCCAGCAAGGCCAGCACGATACGCTGCAAGCTGGCCGCCAGGTGCTGCCACAAGGTGGCATCCATGAAACCCTGGGTACTGACGGTGATCAGCTTGGCAACCACCGCTTCGGGTGCGGGCAAAAACAGCGGCGGCACCATGCCGCTGTGCGACAGCCCCCACCAGCCGCCCAGCACCGCCAGCAGGCTGATCAGGCTGAGCCAGCCGCGACGGTATTGCCGCCAGCGGGAGCTACCGGTGCGCGGGCTGCTGGCCGGCAGTTCGTCCGGTACGGTTTTGCTGACGGCGACATCAGCCAGTTTTTGTTCCAGTGTCTGTTCCAGTGCATTCATGCGGCAATCTCCTCGGCCTGACGGCGATGGTCGAACAGGGTGGCCAGCAATTGCTCGCGCAGCGCGATGAAGGCCGGATCGGACTTGATGGCCCGCGCCGATTCACCGGCACGGTAACGCTGGCTGAAGCCCGGGCGCAGGGTCTCGACTATGCGGCCCGGCCCCGGCGACATCAGCACCAGTTCGGTGGCGAGAAACAGCGCCTCTTCGATATCGTGGGTGATCAGGAAAATGCGTCGCCGTGCCTGCTGCCACACCTTGAGCAGCAGTTCCTGCATTTGCTCACGGGTAAAGGCATCCAGTGCGCCAAAGGGTTCGTCCATCAGCAATACTTGGGAATGGCTGGCCAGTGCGCGGGCAATCCCCACGCGCTGACGCTGGCCGCCGGACAGCTGCCAGCTGTAGCGACTGCCAGCTTCCGGCAGGTCCACCAGGCGCAGCACCTCGTCAGCCCGCGCCAGCCGTTCGGCCTTGGCCACACCTTGCAGACGCAAGCCAAACGCCACGTTGTCACGCACGGAAAGCCAGGGCAGCAAGGCGTCGTGCTGAAACACCACGGCGCGGTCCGCACCCGGCCCGGTCACCCGGGCTTCACCAAAGCGCACCTCGCCGCCATCCGGCTGGACAAATCCGGCAAACAGGTTCAGCAAGGTGGTCTTGCCGCAGCCGGACGGCCCCAGTGCCACGGTCAAGTCATCCGGACCGATATCCAGCGACACTTCGGACAAGGCGGGCCGGTCCTGACCGGGATAGCGCACGCTCACCTTGTTGGCGGAGAGGATGGCCATGATTATTTCGCTGCCTTCACAAACTGGTTGCTGACATAGGGGCTGTAATCAGCCTGCAAGCTGTCAACCTTGCCTTGCGATTTCAAAAAGGCTGCGGTATTGGCCACGGCCTGCACGAAAGGCTTTTGCAGCAGGGCGATCTGGTCTTTCTGGGTGAGGAAGCGGTTACCCTGCAAGCCCAGCACCACGTCGGCCGGAGCTGCACCGGTCAGGCGGCTGATCTTGTCGATATTGTCCTTGTTGGCGATAAAGGCCTTGGGATTGGCCACATAGCCGGCGATGGCATCCAGCGATACCTTGGCAAACTTGTTGACGAATTCCGGATGGGCATCGGCAAAGTCCTTGCGCACGATCCAGATATCGTAAGTCGGGGCGCCCCACTTGGAGACCTGTGCCGAGCTGGTCAGCACCTTGCCGTTAGCCTTGATCTTGCCCAGTGCCGGGTCCCACACGTAGGCGGCATCAATGTCGCCACGCTGCCAGGCTGCGGTGATTTCACTGGGGCGCAGGTTCAGCACATTCACCTTGGTCGGGTCGACCTTCCAGTGCTTGAGCGAGGCCAACAGGCTGTAATGAGTGGTGGATACATAGGGCACGGCCACTTTCTTGCCAATCAGGTCCTGCGGCTTGGCAATCTTGCTGCCATTGCGCACCACCAGTGCCTCGGCATCACCGATTTCATCGGCCACCAGGAAAGTGACAATGGGCAGGCCACGGCTGGCGGCAGCGGCCAGCGGACTGGAGCCCAGGTTGCCGATCACCACGTCGCCCGAGGCCACGGCGGCAATCACTTCCGAACCGCTTTCAAACTTGCGCCAGTTGATCTGGGTGCCGGTGGCCTTTTCATAAGTACCGTCGGCTTGCGGAATCTTGGTAGGGTCGATGCCGGTCTGGTAGGCGATGGTGACTGCATCACCGGCATGGGCAAGGCTGCCGAACAGGGCAAGGGAAGCGGCGATAAGGGAGAGGCGAACCGTCTTGGTCTTGGCTTGTGTCATGGTGTTTTCCGTTATTGGTGGGTTTGTTTGCTGGAGACCAATCTAGCAAGCAGCCATCGGAAAACTAAGCAAGAAAAAACGGTTTACTTAGCAAAAAAATGCAATAGGAAAAACCTGACAGTAATCACAAAAACAGCTGAAAACCCAGAGAGCCGGCCAAAACCGCACAATCGGCTTGATGTGGAGCAAACAGGGGGCAAAGTTTGTTCCGCGGCTATTTAAACCAGAGCGCAGAGAAAATACCATGCAGTTAAAAGCTGGCTTTTCAATTAACAAGGCCCAGGCACTTGTCAGTGCAAATACTTCAGCACGACAGGCTGAAGCGCAGTAAAGTCATTAAAAATCAAAACAACAGCTTCAATCAAAGAGAACAACCCAACGGTAGCCGGAGACTTTAATGTTTGGTGCAGCAAAGAACAGACGTATCCAGGAATTAGAGCAGCAAGTCGCACAGCTGGAACAACAAGCACGCCTCAATCAAACCCGCCTGCAGGAAAGTGAACAAGCCCGCCAGCAAGCCGAGCAACAGCTGTCCAGATTGCAACTGACCAGCCAGCGCAATGACAGCTATATCGAACCCTTTGGTGATTTTTGCAGCAGCCTCGCCAGCATCCGCACCTCGTTTGCCGACCTCGCCACCCTGATGGAAAGCAATTTTGGTGCTGCCGCCGATGCAGTCACCACCCTGCACGGCACCCGTGGCGCAGTGGACACCCTGGCACACAGCTTTGATGAAATTGCCCAGGCACAGCAGAAAACCGCTGAATCCATGGACTCGCTCAACAGCAAGACCGGGCAGATCCGCCAGTTCGTGCAGCTGATCAAGGACGTGGCAGATCAGACCAATCTGCTGGCCTTGAACGCCGCCATCGAAGCCGCCCGTGCCGGTGAACAGGGCCGTGGCTTTGCCGTGGTGGCCGACGAAGTACGCAAGCTGGCCGAGCGCACGGCCAATGCCACCAATGAAATTTCCAGCCTGGTGGGCGATGTGGAAAGCGCCTCGCACAGCACCAAGCAACAAGTGACCGAAGCAGCTGCGCAGGTAGCCGGTTACCGTGAAACCGGCATTGAAACCGCCAATGCCATCCGCAGCATGGTGGATGTCAGCGAACAGATGGCGCGGGTGATTGCCCAGGGCACCAACACCAGCTTCATGGAAGTGGTGAAGCTGGACCACATCGTGTTCAAGCTGGATATCTACAAGGCCTTCATCGGCTATCACGACCTGCATGCCGACAAGGTGTCCTCCCACCAGCATTGCCGTCTGGGCAAGTGGTATTACGAAGGCCGCGGCGCACAGGAATGCAAGGGCAACAGCAACTACACCCAGCTGGAAGCGCCGCACGCCAATGTGCACAACTTCGGCAAGGAAGCGCTCAACGCCTTCCACGCCCACGATTTTGCCAAGGCACAACAGGCACTGCGCCGCATGGAAGATGCGTCCAGCCAGGTGATGGACATCCTGACCGACATGGAAAACCAGCCCTGTACCCGCAAGATCTGAATCACTTTGTCAGCCGCCTGAAGCCGGTCCTTGACCGGCTTTTTGTTTAACCGTCATCGGCGACAAAGCTGGCGCGCAAGGCCGCAATATGCGCCGGGCCGGTACGGCAGCAGCCACCAATCAGCCGCGCCCCGGCAGCACGCCAGCGCTGCGCCAGTGCAACAAAACCCTCCACACTGGCGCTGCCCTGCCAGCAGTGCCGTTCCGTATCCCAGTGCTCGCCGGAGTTGGGGTAGGCCAGCAAGGGCCTGGAAGTAACGCTGGCCGCTTGCCCCAACAGTGCCTCCAGCAGCCGGGGATCGGTACAGTTCACCCCCAGCGCCACCACTTGCGGCACAGCGTCCAGCATGGCCATGCAGTCGGCCAGCCGCTCGCCCTGCCATACATGTTCTGCATCCCGGCAACTGAAGCTGATCCAGGCCGGCGTGGCGGGAAATTCCTGCTGCAGCAAGCGGGCCAGCGCTTCGGCCTCCTGCGGGCAAGGAATGGTTTCGCAGGCCAGCAAGTCGGCCCCGCTGGCAGCCAGCACGGCCAGCCGTGGCCGGTGAAAATCCATCAGCTGCGCCACGCTCAGGCCATAATTACCCCGGTATTCCGCGCCATCCGCCAACATGGCCCCGTAAGGCCCGACCGACGCTGCCACCAGCGGCGCTGTCGCCCCTTCCGGCTGGCCGGCCATGAAGCGTTGGCGCGCCTGCAAGGCCAGATCCACCGACAGCTGCATCAGCCCGGCGGCTTGCTGCCGGTCCAGGCCACGCCGGGCAAAGCCCTCAAAACTGGCCTGGTAGCTGGAGGTGGTGATGATGTCGGCCCCGGCCTGCAGATAGTCCAGATGCAGCCGGGCGATGGCCAGTGGCGCTTCCAGCAATACGCGTGCCGACCACAGCGGGTCAGCCAGATCAAAACCGCGCGCCTCCAGCTCGGTGGCCAGCGCACCGTCCAGCAACAGGCAATCGCGTTGCGCCAGCCTGTCCTGCAGCACCGTCAGGCCCGCCCTGCTCATGTCGCCGCTCCCGTTTTTTGCTGCATGCGCTGGCGCAAGGCTTCGATGGCATAGCGCACTTTAGCCGGCTGGGCATCGCGCCGTGGCGTTACCACGAAAATCCCCAGGGCAGGCAAGCGCCATTGCGGCAGCACACGCAGCAAGCGCCCATCGGCCAGTTCCTGCCGCACTTCGGGCTCCGGCTGTATCGACAGGCCCATGCCGGCCAGCACAAACTGCCGCGCCGCCAGAATGTTATTGCTGCTCACCCGCCGCTCCACCATTGGCCGCTCTACCTCGCCAGCTGCATTTTCCATGGTCAGCCAAGTGTGACTGCGCTCATGGTCCAGCATCACCCATTGGTGCTGTTCCAGTTGCTGGGGCGTGGTGATGGCCGGATGACGCGCGAGATAAGACGGAGCGGCGCACAGCACGCTGTCCCAGTCCGCCAGATGGCGCGCCACCAGCGAGGAGTCCTTCAGATCCCCGGCACGCAAGGCAAGGTCGATGCGGTGCTGTACCAGATCAATCATTTCGTCATGAAAGAACAGCTTCAGGCTCAGGCGCGGATGGGCCGCCAGCAAGGGGGCCAGTGCTTCGGTGAGCATGGGCCCGGCAAAGCCGGTGGGGGCGGACAGGCGCAATTCGCCCACCGGGGCGTCACGCATTTCGTTCAGGCGCTGCTCGGCCAGGCGCGCAGCGGCCAGCATGTCGGCGCAGCCCTGGTAAAACAGGCTGCCGGCTTCGGTCAGGGTCAGGCTGCGCGTGGTCCGGTGCAGCAAGGACACGCCATGTTCCGACTCCAGCTTGCTGATGTGCTGGCTGACTGCCGATGGCGTCATGCCCAGCGCACGTGCCGCCGCCACCATCGAGCCCTGCTCCACCACGGTGGCAAACACTGCCATACGGCGCAAGATATCCATATTATTAAGTTTGGCTAAGTTATTAATGCCAGTATCAGCTGATTATCAGCAGGACGGCAAGTCATTACACTGCGATTCATTCACTATCCACACAAAGGAATGCAAAATGAAAATCGCTCTGATTGGTGCCACCGGCTTTGTCGGCTCTGCCGTACTGCAAGAACTGCTGGCCCGCCAGCATCAGGTTTCGGCCATTGTCAGCCGTCCGGAACGCCTGCCCGCCCACCCGCAACTGACAGCCGTCAAGGCCGATGCCTATGATGCCGACGCCATTGCCCAGGCCGTTGCCGGACACGATATGGTGATCAGCACCTTCAACCCCGGCTGGGACAAGGCCGACATCCGCGCCCTCTTCCTCAAGGGCCATGCCGCCATTGTTGCCGGCGTGAAACAGGCAGGGGTGAAACGTTTTCTGGAAGTGGGCGGTGCCGGCAGCCTGTATGTGGCACCGGGCGTGCAACTGATCGACACCCCGCACTTCCCCGCCGAATACAAGGAAGGTGCCGAAGGCGCCCGCCAGGCACTGGCAGACTTGCAACAGGAAACCGTGCTGGACTGGGTATTCCTGTCGCCACCGGCGCTGCTGGCTCCGGGCGAGCGCAGCGGTCAGTACCGTCTGGGGGGCGATGCACTGCTGATGGATGGTGAAGCACCCGCCGGCATCAGCGTGGCCGACCTTGCCGTAGCCATTGCCGACGAGGTGGAAACGCCACGCCACAGCCGCCAGCGCTTTACCGTCGCACACTGATTTTCCCGCGTACCCGCCTTGGCCGCCTTGCTCCTGCAGGCGGCTTTTTTCATGGGCCCGCGCATGCTGCAACCGCACATCAAAACCCGCACCAATATTGGCGTTGACAGCCATTCCCGGCTTATCTACAGTGCCAGCCAGCCGTAATGGATGGCGCAGGAGAGATCACCCCGGAGGTGACGCCGAAGGGGTATCGCCCCAGAAACTCTCAGGCAAAAGAACTGCATCATCATCTGGCTCTCTGGAGAGAAGACCCGGGCCTGTTTGCTGCCCTGCGGTCTCGCCGAAGGAAGGTCGCACACCGACCATAATCTCTCAGGCAAAAGGACAGAGGGGGCGAAGACTGCGCCATGCCTGCGCGCAGGCTGTCCGGCTGAATTCAAGGGGCAAGCCCCGGCCGTTAGCCACCGCCCGGCACCAGCAGACCTGCGCCCGCTCGCCAACCCCCACCCGGTTACCGGACTTGACGCTTCACGACGCCTGATGGCCGGAAGCAGAACAGTCAGCCTGCACAAAGCATGACACGCTGACACACGACACACGGGCCTGCATCCGCAACCAGGCAGTCCCCCACCCGCAACACCGGCAGCCTGCACGGCAGGCTGCCTGCATCAGACAAGAGAGCATCATGGCAATCAGTGTTTTTGACCTGTTCAAAATTGGTATCGGCCCGTCCAGCTCCCACACGGTTGGCCCGATGCGTGCCGCGCGCCAGTTTGTCGCCCGGCTGGAAAAAGACGGCCAGCTGACGGCCACCCGCCGCGTACGCAGCGAGATGTATGGCTCGCTGGGTGCCACCGGCAAGGGCCACGGCTCGGATACCGCCGTTTTGCTGGGCCTGGCGGGCGAACTGCCGGACATGGTGGATACCGACGCCGTGCCGGACATCCTGGCCACCATCCGCCGGGAAAAGCAGCTGAAACTGCTGGGCGAGCACGCCATTGCCTTCAACGAGCCGGACGACCTGATACTGCACAAGCGCAAAACCCTGCCCTATCACCCCAACGGCATGATTTTTGAAGCCTTCGACGCTGACGGCAACAGCCTGTCCAAGCGTGCCTACTATTCGGTGGGCGGTGGTTTTGTGGTGGACGAAGCCGCTATCGAGGCCGGCTTTACCCCACCGGGAGTCACCGAACTCAAGCACCAGTTCAACAGCGCAGCCGAACTGCTGGCGCTATGCAAGGAACAGGGCAAGAGCATCAGCCAGATCATGCTGGAAAACGAACTGGCCTGGCGCAGCGAGGAAGAAGTGCGCCGCGACCTGCTCACCATCTGGGGCGTGATGCAAGCCTGTGTCAAACGCGGCTGCCAGCGCGAAGGCACCCTGCCTGGTGGCATGAAGGTAAAACGCCGCGCCGCCGACATGTACCAGAAGCTGCTGGCTGCACCGGAAGCCGCGCTGCGCGACCCGCTGACGGTGATGGACTGGGTGAATCTGTATGCGCTGGCGGTGAATGAAGAAAACGCCGCCGGTGGCCGCGTGGTGACTGCCCCCACCAATGGCGCAGCCGGCATCATCCCTGCGGTAATGCATTACTACGCCCGCTTTGTACCGGGTGCCAGCGAAGACGGCATCGTGCGCTACCTGCTGACTGCAGGCGCCATCGGCATTCTGTTCAAGCTCAATGCCTCCATCTCCGGTGCCGAAGTGGGCTGCCAGGGCGAGGTAGGTTCGGCCTGCTCGATGGCGGCTGGCGCGCTGGCCGAGGTGATGGGCGGCACGCCGGAACAAGTGGAAAACGCGGCGGAAATCGGCATGGAACACAATCTGGGCCTGACCTGCGACCCGGTGGGCGGCCTGGTGCAAGTGCCGTGCATCGAGCGTAACGCCATGGCCTCGGTCAAGGCCATCAACGCCGCGCGCATGGCCTTGCGTGGCGATGGCCAGCACTGCGTGTCGCTGGACCGCGTGATCAAGACCATGCGCGATACCGGCCGCGACATGAGCACCAAGTACAAGGAAACCGCCCGTGGCGGCCTTGCCATCAATGTGATTGAAGTACCGGTCAACGTGGTGGAGTGCTGATACCAGCACCTTGGCTTGCGGGCCAGATCACAAAACGCCGTGGACACTGTCCACGGCGTTTTTCATGGCTGGCTCTACCAGAGAATCAGACTGCCAGCGGCTCCAGCTTGCGCAGCCGCAGGGCAATCAGCAGCAGGGCCAGCAAACCCAGCGCAATCATCGCCGCCACGCCATTCCATTTGCCCATGCCCCACAGCAGGCCGGAAAACGACCCCACCACACTGGAACCCAGATAATAGGCGGTGAGGTAAAACGCCGAGGCCAGCGCCTTGCCGCGTTGCGCACGACGGCCAATCCAGCTGCTGGCCACCGAATGGCCACCAAAGAAGCCGAAGGTAAACAAGGCAATGCCCGGCACCATCAGCCACAGCGAATCCGCCAGCGTGCACACCAGCCCGGCGGCCATCAGCACCACCATCAGCCACAGCATGTTGCGGCGGCCAAAGCGGTCGGCCATGCGACCCACCCAGGCCGAGGCCCAGATGCCCACCATGTACAGCGAGAACACAAAGCCCAGCACGCTGTGGCTCAGGTTGAAGGGCGCAGCCAGCAAGCGGAAACCCAGGTAGTTGTACAGGCTGACAAAGCAGCCCATGAACAGGAAGGCAGACAGGAATAACCAGGGCAGGCCGCCGTCGGCAAAATGGCTGCCCACATCGCGCCGCAGTTCGGCCAGGTTCAATGGCACCGGCTTGAAGTGGCGCGAATCCGGCAGGCTGCGCCAGAATTCGATGGCACCGGCAATCCCCAGCACCGCCAGTGACAGTACTGCGGCACGCCAGCCAAAGTGGTCGGCAATCACTGCGGCCAGAAAGCGCCCGCTCATGCCGCCCAGTGCATTACCGGCAATATACAGGCCGATGGAATGGCCAAGTGACAAGGGCTCCACTTCTTCGCTCAGATAGGCCATGGCTACGGCAGGCAAGCCAGCCAGCACCACACCGAAAATGGCACGCAGGTAGAGAAACTGCTGAAAGCCGGGCGCAAAGGCCGCCAGCAACATCAGCAGTGCAGCCAGGCTCAGTGCGATATTCATCACCGGCTTGCGCCCCACCTTGTCCGCCAGAAAGCTGGCCGGAATCAGCGCCAGCGCAAGGCCGGTGGTGGGCACCGACAGCACGCTGCTGGCGGCAGCCGGGCTCAGGGCGAAGTCTTGCGCAAACATCGGCATCAGCGGCTGCATGCTGTACAGCATGGAAAAGGTGCAAAAGCCGCCGACAAACATGGCACGCGCAGTAGCGCGAAAGGCGGGCGAACCGGCTTGCAGGCGGGCGCTGGGGGAAATGGTGTTCTCCTGTGAGGCAGCAGGGCCTGCATGTAGCGTAGCAGCACAGGAAGCAGAATCGGGAGGCATGATGAAACCGGTAGCAGTGATACAGGATTCGAGCTTAGTCCTTGACAAAACAGCAGTCCAATATATCTTTATTCATTTATTAATACTTTAAAAGTATCAATATGGAACTGCGCCACCTGCGTTATTTCGTCACGGTTGCCGAAGAACTGCACTTCACCCGCGCTGCCGAGCGCCTGCACATCGCCCAGCCACCTTTGTCCCAGCAAATCCAGGCTCTGGAAGCCGAGCTGGGCGTGGCCTTGTTTCTGCGGGAAAAGCGCAAGGTGGAACTGACCGCTGCCGGCCAGCAATTTCTGCAACGCGCCCGGCGCATTCTGGCCGATACCGAAGAGGCCGCCGAACAGGCCAGACGCGCCGCACGTGGCGAGGTAGGCGAGTTGCGCATCGGCTTTACCTCCTCCCTGCCGCTTACCCCCATCCTGCCCGCCGCGCTGCATGCCTATCGCCAGCACTACCCGGCAGTACGGCTGACCTTGCGTGAAATGTTCACCACCGACCAGTTCTCCGCCTTGCAGCAGCAGGATATCGATGTCGGCTTCGTGCGTTTCAACGGCCTGTCCCCGGCAGACCGGATAGTGGTGCAGGAGCTGCGGCGCGACCCGCTGCTGGTGGTGATCAACAGCAACCACCCGCTGGCAGGTGAGCCCAGCCTGTCGCTGGGACAATTGCGTGACGAGGGGATGATCAGCTATCCACGCAGTGCCGGTACCGGCCTGCATACGGTCATCCGCCAGCTGTGCGAGGCCAATGGGTTCGAGCCGCGCATCACCCAGGAAGCGGGCGAGGCCACCACCCAGGTGGGGCTGGTGGCGGCCGGCCTTGGCATCGCCATCCTGCCCTCCCCGCTGAACTGCGTGCAGCTGCCGGGAGTGCGTTATATCCCGCTGACCGACGAGGGCGCGTATCTGGCCATGGGCATTGCCACCCGCGAGGGCGACAGCTCGCCGCTGGTGGCCGGCTTTATTACCCACTTGTGGGACGAAATCCCGGCCAGCTGATACCTGGCTGACGATTTGTTGCATTTTGTCTATCCAGAATTGGCAAAAATGGCGGATTTTTCATGGCAACAGCCCGGATTTTCCGCTAACACCAGCCCATCCCTCATTTGCAGGATGGTCAGCCCTGCCTTGCTGCATGACACTGACTCCACAACAAGAGCGACTGACAAACCCCCTGCCGCTGCGTTGCGCCTCCTTGCCGTACTCATGGTACTGTCTGCGTCGGCGCGCCTTGCCCCAGGGACGCTACGCTATTTTGTTAGCCGCTCTACAGGACAGACGGCAGGCCACGCAGCCACCGCACGCCATACAGAGGAGAACAACATGCAGCAGCCATCAGACCATCAGCCGGATCTGGCCATGTTCAGCGCCATCTTGCTGGAGATTTATCGCCTGGCGCGCGAGGAGTCGCTGGAACGCTTTCACCACACCGTGCTGGAGTGCCTGCGCCCGCAACTGCACTTCGACAAGGCCTGGTGGGGCCGCGCCGCCCAGGCGGCGGATGGCCCGCATGAGCACAGTTCCTTTCTGTTTGGCCTGCCGGATCACTACATCGACGACTGGAAATCTATCCGCCAGCACGACATTACCGTGACGCGCGTGCATGCCCGGCCAGGCCTGGCCGTGGTGGTGGACATGCAGGGCGGCGATGCACCGCCACAACTGCAATGGCTGGGCCAGCGCCACGACATTGGTGAATTGCTGTGCGTGATTCACATCGACCCGGTCACCCAGCTGAGCGACCATCTGGCGCTGTACCGCCACCCCGGCGCACCACGCTTTACTACCGCCGACTGCCTGCTGCTGTCCTGCCTGATGCCGCACCTGGCCTCCACGGTGGCCATCAACCAGATCCGCACCCTGCAGGCGCTGCGCGAAACCCTGAGCGGCCCACGGCTAGCCATGGCAGTGTGCGACCAGCACGGCACCCTGCACTGTGCCGAGCCCGGCTTTGTCGACCTGCTGCTGACCGAGTGGCCACAATGGACTGGCCCGGCCTTGCCCGCAGGCCTGTCACCGCAAGGGCATGACGGTGCCCGGCTCAATATCGAGGCGCGCCGCATCAGCGACCTCTTCCTGCTGACCGCGCGCTACCGCTGCGCGATGGAGCAGCTTTCCAGCCGCGAAACCGATGTCGCCCGCCTGTTCGGCGAAGGGCTCACCTACAAGGACATCGCGCGCAGGCTGGGCATGTCGCCGCATACCGTGCGCCATCACATCCGCGCCATCTACGCCAAGCTGGGCATCAAGGGCAAGGCAGGCATCGCCCATCTCTTGCACCAGCAAGCGCCATTCGGCTGATCTTTCCAGCCTGCTGATTCGACCCCTACGTCCCTGAAGTTGCCAAAGCTGCCATGGTCCGCCATGGCTGGCAGGGACAGCTGCGTCCAGGTTTTTTCGCCCACCCACCCAAAGGAACAAACCATGACCCCGTTTCGCCCTGTTTTGGCCGCTCTGGCGGCCAGCCTGCTGCTTGTCAGCCTGCCTGGCCAAGCCGCCGACACCAATGCCCGCGACTTTTTCAGCGCGCCGGTCGGCACCTCGCTGGGCGTGCTCTACCTGCCCGTCACCTGGGCCGACAGCTTTCACTCCGCCAGCGGCAAGGACCAGCAGGCCCGGCTCAACGTGGAGGCCCTGGCCTGGCGTCAGCTATGGTTTTCCGATATCTGCGGCACCCTGTGCACGCCGCAGTTCATCATCCCGGCCGCTCACATCAAAGCCACCCTGCCCGGCAGCCAGACCAGCCAGCAGGACAGCGGCATCGGCGATCCGCAGGTGGGCGGCACGCTGTTCTTCATCAACCAGCCGGACAAGCGCGCGTACAGCGGCCTGCTGACCCTGATCACCCTGCCGGTAGGCAACTACGACGCCCGGCACCCGGATGTTTCCGCCGGAGCAAACCGCTGGGGTGCCACCTTTCTCTACAACTACACCCACGGTGTAGGCAAAAACTGGGTGCTGGAAGCCTCGCTGGAAGCCCAGTTCTACGGCAACAACGACAACTATCTCGGCAACAACCTGAAACAGCAGCCCTTGTACCGCCTGCAGGCCTTTGCCTCCTATGACTTCACGCCAGATACCTACGGCGCGCTACGGCTGTACCACACCCGTGGCGGTGCCTTGCGCCTGAATGGACAGGACCTGCCCGACACCCGGCAGAACAGTACCCAGCTGGGCGTCGAACTGGGCCACTGGCTCAGCAAGCAAGACCAGCTGATGCTGATGCTGGCGCGCAATATCCACACCACCAACAGCTTTGACAGCAGCCAGGCCATGTTGCGTCTGGTACATGTTTTCTGAGTTGAGCAAGCCGACAAGAACATCCGCCCGACGGATCACCCGCTACAGAGGAAAAATCATGAACACGCTCTCCCGCGCCAAGCCCGCCGCACCGGATCACCATGCGCGCCCGGCCATGGCCGCCATTGTCGGTTTTGCCGCCATCGTCCCTGCCGTGCTGATGATGGCCCCCGCCGTCGCCAGCCAGTTGGCCAGCCAGCTGCAACTGGGGCCGGTGGATATCGGCAAGCTGTTCTCCGCCGAACTGGGTGCCATGAGCCTGGCCACCCTGCCGGCATTTTTCTGGCTGCCGCGCGTCAACTGGCGCAATGCCGCCTGGCTGGCGGTGCTGGTATTCATCGCAGCCAACCTGCTGTCGGCCACTACCGTCAGCTATCCGCTGCTGCTGGGCCTGCGTTTTGTCAGTGCGCTGGCGGGTGGCTCGCTGATGATTCTGTGCCTGTCCGCTGCCGCCACCCTGCCCAACCGCGACCGCGTTTATGGCTTGTGGGTGATGGGCCAGCTGGCCTTGGGTGCCGTGGGGCTGGTGGCGATGCCATCCTTGTTTGCCCGCTTCGGCATTGCCGCCTGTTATGTGGGGCTGGCCTTGCTGATGGCACTGTGTGCTCCGCTGGCGCGCTGTTTTCCCCAGCGCCTGCAGGAAGTCACGCCAGCGAGCACAGTGTCCACCTACGACCCACGCCGTGGCCGTGCCGCACTGGGCATCATCGCCACGCTGGCGTTTTACATCAGCCTGAGCGGGGTGTGGACCTTTGTCGGCCAGATCGCCGTGCAATCCGGCATTGAGCCGCAGCAAAGCGGCAATATCTTCGCCATTGCCACCTTGCTGGGCGTGGCCGGTGCCGGCAGCGCCTCGCTGATTGGCCGCCGCCTGCCACGCTCCCGACTGCTGCTGGCCGGCTTTGCCATGATGATGGCAGCCATGCTGCTGTTGCTGCATAACCCGGCGCTGGCGCGCTTTGCCACCGCAGCACTGCTGTTCAAGTTCAGCTGGACCTTCATCCTGCCTTTCATCCTGGCCACACTGGCCGACATCGACCACAGCGGCAAGCTGATGAATGCCACCAATCTGGTGATCGGTGGCGGCCTGGCCATCGGCCCCACGCTGGCCGGTCAGCTGATCGCCGCCAATGGCGGCAGCCTGCATGTCTTGCTACTGCTGGCCACCCTGGTAGCCGCCCTGTCGCTGACCTTGTTGCTGGCACTGCAAGCCCCCCGCTCCATCCCTGCCCACGCATGAAACCCAAGGAGATGCCATGACATCCGCTACCGCCTTTTATTTTGATGAACTGTGCATGTGGCACAGCGCCGGCCTGCATGCACTGACACTGCCGGTGGGAGGCTGGGTGCAGCCGCCAGCCGCCGCCGGCCATGCCGAATCGCCGGAAACCAAGCGCCGCTTGAAAAACCTGCTGGATGTAGCCGGCATCAGCCGTCAGCTACGGCAATGTACTGCCGAGCCGGCCAGCCGTGAAGACCTGCTGCGGGTACATGGCGCAGCCTATCTGGATGAATTCAAACGCATCAGCGATGCCGGAGGCGGAGAGCTCGGCCCGCAAGCACCCATCGGGCCCGGCAGCTACAACATTGCCTGCCTGTCTGCCGGCCTTGCCATCGCTGCGGTGGATGCGGTGTGGCGCGGCGAGGTGGCCAATGCCTATGTGCTGACGCGTCCGCCGGGCCACCACTGCCTGCCGGATGCCGCCATGGGCTTTTGCTTCCTGTCCAATATCGCCGTTGCCATCGAAACGGCCAAGACGCGCTACGGCATAGAACGGGTGGCGGTGCTGGACTGGGACGTGCACCACGGCAACGGCACCCAGGCCATCTACTACCAGCGCCCGGACGTCCTCACCATGTCGATTCATCAGGATGGCTGCTTCCCGCCGGGCTACAACGGCAGTGAAGACCGGGGTGAAGGGGCCGGGCTGGGGGCCAATATCAATATCCCGTTGTTACCGGGCAGTGGTCATGATGCCTATCTGTACGCCATGCAGCGTATCGTGCTGCCGGCGCTGGAGCGCTATCAGCCGCAGCTGATCATCGTCGCCTGCGGCTATGACGCCAATGCGGTGGACCCGCTGGCGCGCATGCTGGCCCACAGTGACACCTTCCGCCAGATGACCAGCCTGCTGCGCAGCTTTGCCGGGCAGCACTGCGCCGGCAAACTGGTGCTGATGCATGAAGGCGGCTATTCCGAAGCCTATGTGCCGTTCTGCGGCCTCGCCACCATCGAAGCCCTGTCGGGCCTTAGCAGCGAAGTAGTCGACCCGCTGCTGGACTTCATCAAGCAGCAGCAGCCCTGCGCGGCCATGCTGCAATTGCAGCACCAATTGCTGGATGAGATGGCCAGCCTGCACGGGCTGTAGCAGGCGGAAATGACCATGCACAAGGCCCGCCAATGGCGGGCCTTGTGCATGGCGATGGATGACACCCTACATGACTAAATCAGCAGCAATCCATGGGCACAACAGGAAAAGGACGTATCCCTTGTACTGCGGCATGGCGCGTCATGGACTGCCCATTTCCCAGCACCGGCTCAAGCATTGGAATGGGTCTTGTCACGGCGCTGCCGGGCTGCAAGCGCTGCCGGGACAGGCGGGGTCAGCGAGGCAGGACTGCTATTCAGCGTGAAAGGCACTTTGGCATCCAGATAACGGGCAAAACGCATGGCGCTGGTGGCAAACACGGCATACACCAATGTTTCATCGTTGTCGGCTGCAATTCCGCTGGGATAGCAGTGATGCTCCTGGTCGCAGCGCCACTGCAAGGGGAGGTCTTGTTCATGTGCATCCTCATAATGCGTGAACAAGGCAGTAATGCGCTGCCTGTTGGCATCAATTTCCAGGCTGGTCTTGCTCGCATCAACAGGGATGAGTGGCAAATCAGCCTTGCCACCGAAAGCATGATTAAGCATTTCCTGACTCAGGTGAATCACCCGCTTGGCCTTGATGGCAAAAATCACCGGCAATTGGTGATTGGGCAGGCAGGGCACCGTTGCCAGGCTGCGTTCGTCGCCCTTGTTGTCGCAACGCTTGCTACGCGTCGCCATCTGCTGCAAGAAGCGACGATAGTCACTGCCCGGTACCAGTTCATAAATGGACGGATCCACGGCCAATAGTGCCTGTATGTGGTGGCTAGCCATATTGGCTCCACCACTCAGAAACTGCGCTGCATTTTCCAGCTTGATGCCACCAGACTGATCCTGCTGATACAGAAACAGAATGGCTGGTGGCATGTCGGGACTTAACCATGCGTCCAGGGCATCGGGCTTGTCCGGCATCACCACCGCTCCCGGACTACCTTTTTTACTGTAGCTGCGCCGAATGACATAGGAATCAGAATGGTAGCCCTGCAACAGCTGGCCATCATCCAGCCGGACCCCACCCTCAAGTGGACGAACCGATTCCAGCTCCCCATCCTCATCGAGTTTGGCATAAACAAATGGCAGTTCACCCACATCAATATTTACCACACCTCCATTATCAAACAGCATTGAAATAAACGGAATTGCCTGATCGGTATCCGTATATTGACCACTTCCGGAATGACGAAACGAATCCAGAAAGCCAGTCAGATTGGTACTGGCACAGCCGGCCAGCATTGAGGCAATCACAACAATGGATGCAAAGTCTTTTAATCTCACGAAATACTCCCTAAACATATTAAATAATACAAATGTGTATTCCGATAGAGAATACCCAGTGCAATACGTTCCATTGAGTATAATTTTCACAACTCCGCCGATACCACTCAATTCATTTTCACATGTCATCACATATTGAATATCAGTCACTGCCGGACTTATTTACCGGTAATTTCGGCCTCTTATATAGGCATGTTCATTTACATGACATACACCACAAGTACTGAACTAAAGTACAGTTAATAAGAAAAATCCAATATAACTCATTGCTAATTCAGCGCAATGACTCAACAATTCATACCGCAGGGCAAGAAAATTCTCAGCAATGAGCCGCCTTGCTGTTTGATTAACAACTGATTGGATTCATCATGAACAAGATTGAAAGCAACAATAAAACATACGTAGCCCTTCAAAAGGGTTTCAATTTGCGCTGGCCGATTACCAGCGAAGATGGTGCCCAGCGCATTTATATCTGCAGTACGCCGGAAGAAGTGCAGACCGCTGCCAATGAAGCCCTGAGTGAAGGTTTCCGCATTACTGTACGCAGTGGCGGCCACTGCTATGAAGGTTTTGTTTCCAACCGTCTGGATACTGCAGAAAAACTTGCAATCATTGACGTTGGCGAAATGAAAGGCATGGATCATGACGCCGCAGGCAAGGTCAAGTCACCTTATGACAAGGATGGTCACGGCTATCAGTTCCGTATTGCTACCGGCAATCAAAACTGGGATGGATACATTGCACTATACAGACAAGCAGGAAAAACCATTCCCGGCGGTTCTTGCTATTCGGTTGGCGTTGGTGGCCACGTCAGTGGTGGTGGCTACGGCCTGCTGTCTCGTCTGCATGGCTTGACGGTAGACTGGGTCAGCGGTGTAGATATCCTGGTTCCAGCTTCAGATGGTAAAAGCTTGCAATTCAAACATGTTCGAGCCGATAGTGCTGACGCAACCGACCGCGTGCTGTTTACTGCCTGCTGCGGTGCGGGCGGCAACAACTTTGGCATCATCATCAATTATTACTACGCAGAACTGCCTGACGCCCCGCAACAAGCGTACTGGTATCCGCTTAAATATGACTGGGCCCACTTCGTGAAAAACCCGGAAAGTTTCACCAAACTGCTGCAGGCTTATTGGCAATGGTTTCATGACAATGATGCCAATTCCAATAACCCGGACCCGGCAATTGGCAATGGTGGCTTGTTTACGCTGTTCAAACTGAATCATATCAAGAGTGATGACAATATTGTCCTTGCCATCCAGTACACTGGTATAGACGGTTTGGTTGGCGGCGAGCGCGACAAGCCACTGAATGACTTCATCCAGAAGATGAATGATGCAGCAGGCAAACCCGGTGTGGTTCATGATGCCTTCCTGCTTCCCAATATCAACCCGTTGGGACGCCGTGATGCCGGCATGACGCTCAGCCAGGCAGACCCGCTCATGGCGATGGACTGGATTTATGTCACCCAAAGTATTAATGGCTCTGGCAATAATCAGCGCGGCAAATACAAATCTGAATATCAGATTCAAAACTTCAGCGATGAAGTATGCAAAGCGCTATTTGAAAACCTGACCAACCTTAACGACACGGCAATGACGCAATCCTTGGTACAGATTGACTCCTATGGCGGCAAAATCAATGCCAACGGAATTGGTCATACTGCCGTACCGCAACGTAATTCCATCCTGAAGGCACAGTATCAGACTTACTGGACTGACCCGAACGAGGACGACGTTCAAGTGGCCTGGATTCGCCGCATTTACAATGCGGTACATGCTTCCACGAACAACAGGCCCTTGCCGCCAGCTTATGACGGTTGCTATATCAATTATCCAGACGTGGATATGAAATATATCAATGACGATCCGGCGATGGGGATTGATTATGATTGGGTCAAACTGTACTACAAGGATACTTCGTTGATTGCTAATCTGATCGCCTTGAAAAACAAGATCGATCCGGAAAATCTATTCCGCCACGAAATGTCGATTCCTCTTTCCTTGCCACGAAGCTGAACCCGGCAGCACCTGCTTTCACTGAGCGGGTACTGAACCGCTGAAACAAGGCCCGCCAATGGCGGGCCTTGTCACGTCACCGGTTCAAACCCGGCGTGGCAGTTTTACTGCTGTTGTCCGGCGGGCTGCGGCATGCTGCTGCCCTGCTCCGGTGCTGCATCAGGCAGATTGCCTTGTGGTGCCGAAGCCTCTGGCTGCTCTGACTGTGTCTGCGGCGCGGGCGTGGCGGCAAACACCAGATTGATCAATCCCAGGCTGGCCGGGGGCAGGGAAAGCATGGCCACAACAAGCAATTTCTTATGCATGAGCTTCTTTCAATGTGGTTGGAAGACAAGCCTGTTTTTGCAAACACCATGCCAGCCACGCATTGTCATTTAAAAACAATGACTTGCATTGAAAACTAGCAAACCGAACCATGCCGGTTGTCGGCAATGAGCGACAAGCATTGCAACAACTTGTCCAAGTTATTGAAATGGCTGCACTTTTTGGGTCGCCAATTGACGACACCCAGGCATCACCTCACCTACCTTACTGATTTGACAGCATTTTTCAGCACGGCAGGCATGAAAAAACCCGCCGTAGCGGGTTGGTGGCCAATGCGGCGGCAGACAGCCGGTCAGGCCGGTTTGCTGGCCAGCTTGAGCTTGCCAGCAAGCCAGGTATGGTCGTAGCTGACGATCTCGAACGGGTTGCCGAACGGGTCGACAAAACTGATGGAACAGAAAAACTGGTGATCCACCACGGAGTCTCGCGCCACGGTCTGGCCGGCGCGATCGACTACCCGCTCACCAGCCAGCTGGTCTATCCATTCCAGGAAATCCTGCCCGCTTACCAGAAAAGCCACCGAACCGGGCTCACAAACCGGCTTGTCCTCCTGGGAAATGGCCAGACGCACCGAACCATTGCTGTTCATCAGCATCACGACGCCGTGCGGCCCGCTCTGCATGTGCTTGTAGCGGGTGTCCGGTGCCAGGTTCAGTACACGCTGGTACCAGCCCTGCGCCTTTGCCAGATCGGTGACACGGATATGGATATGGTCAATCTTGCCAAGCGATAGCATTGCATCCTCATCGGGTGTGGGTGACGCGCCAGCCAGTGGCACGTGCTCATTCTACGGTGTTTGCCGCAGCCGGCAAAAATGGCATTGGCTGCCCGCCGCGGCTTGGTACTGCGCTGCGCGTGCCGCGCTCAGGTGCGCGGTTGCAGCAGCGGCTTGAGATAACGCCCGGTATGGCTGACCGGATTATCCGCCACCTGTTCCGGCGTGCCGGTGGCAATGATCTGGCCACCACCCGCGCCGCCTTCCGGGCCGAGGTCGATCAGCCAGTCGGCAGTCTTGATCACGTCCAGATTGTGCTCGATCACCACCACGGTATTGCCGTTTTCACGCAGGCGATGCAGCACTTGCAACAACAGGTCGATATCGTGGAAGTGCAGGCCGGTGGTGGGTTCATCCAGAATATACAAAGTGCGGCCGGTGTCACGCTTGGACAGTTCCAGCCCCAGCTTCACCCGCTGCGCTTCACCACCAGACAGCGTGGTGGCGCTCTGCCCCAGGCGGATGTAGCCGAGGCCCACGTCCATCAGTGTTTTGAGCTTGCGGGCCACTGCCGGTACCACGCTGAAGAACTCCAGCGCCTGTTCCACCGTCATGTCCAGCACTTCGTAAACGTTTTTGCCCTTGTACTGCACTTCCAGCGTTTCGCGGTTGTAGCGCTTGCCGTGGCACACGTCGCACGGCACGTAGATGTCCGGCAGGAAGTGCATTTCCACCTTGATCACCCCGTCGCCCTGGCAGGCTTCGCAGCGGCCACCCTTGACGTTGAAGCTGAACCGGCCCGGCCCGTAGCCGCGCTCACGCGACAGCGGCACCCCGGCAAACAGTTCACGGATGGGGGTGAACAGGCCGGTATAGGTGGCCGGATTGGAACGCGGTGTGCGGCCGATCGGGCTCTGGTCGACGTTGATCACCTTGTCCAGCAGCTCCAGCCCTTCGATGCTGTCGTACGGTGCCGGTTCTTCGCTGGCACCGTTCAGGTCGCGCGCGGCAATCTTGTACAGGGTGTCGTTGATCAAGGTGGACTTGCCGGAACCGGACACGCCGGTAATGCAGGCCAGCATGCCCAGCGGCAGCTCCAGCGAAACGTTCTTCAGGTTATTGCCGGTGGCACCATGCAGCTTCAGCACCCGTTCCGGATTGACTGCGCGGCGCTCCCCCGGCCAGTTGATGCGGCGGCGACCAGACAGGAAGGCACCAGTCACCGAGTTTTCATTCGCTGCAACATCAGCCGGCGTACCGGCCACCAGCACCTCACCACCGTGTTCGCCAGCACCAGGGCCCATGTCCACCAGGTAATCGGCAGCGCGGATGGCGTCTTCGTCGTGCTCCACCACAATCACGCTGTTGCCAATGTCGCGCAGGCGCATCAGCGTGGCCAGCAGCCGGTCGTTATCGCGCTGGTGCAGGCCGATGGACGGTTCGTCCAGCACATACATCACGCCGGTCAGGCCGGAACCGATCTGGCTGGCCAGACGGATACGCTGTGCCTCGCCACCGGACAGGGTATCGGCGGAACGTGACAGGTTGAGGTAATCCAGACCCACATTATTGAGGAAGGACACCCGCTCGCTGATTTCCTTGACGATTTTCTCCGCCACCGCCTGTTTCTGACCGCTGAATTCCAGTTGGGCAAAGAAGGCTGCGGTTTCTTTCAGCGGCAGCTGGTTAAGCTGGTGCAGCGTCTGGCCGCCGATGAACACGTGGCGGGCCTCCAGCCGCAGGCGCGAGCCCTGGCAGTGCGGGCAGGGCTGGTTGTTCTGGTACTTGGCCAGTTCCTCGCGCACCGCGCTGGAGTCGGTTTCGCGATAGCGGCGTTCCAGATTGGGGATGATGCCTTCAAACGGATGGGCACGGGTAAAGCGGGTGCCCTTTTCCGACATGTAGACAAATTCGATGCTGTCGCGGCCGGAACCGTGCAGTACCACATGGCGCACTTTTTCCGGCAGGTCTTCAAACGCAAGCTCCGTAGGCGAAAAACCGTAATGCTCGCCCAGCGCCAGCAGCATCTGGAAGTAAAACTGGTTGCGCTTGTCCCAGCCCTTGATGGCCCCGGCGGCCAGGGTCAGCTCCGGGTGGGCCACCACGCGCTTGGGGTCGAAAAAGGTGATTTCGCCCAGGCCATCACACTTGGGGCAGGCACCCATGGGGTTGTTGAAGGAGAACAGGCGCGGTTCCAGCTCCGGCAGACTGTAGCTGCACACCGGGCAGGCAAACTTGGCGGAGAACCAGTGTTCCTGGCCGCTATCCATCTCCACCGCAATGGCGCGGCCTTCGGCATGGCGCAAGGCGGTTTCAAAGCTTTCCGCCAGCCGCTGCTTCATGTCCTCGCGCACTTTCAGGCGGTCGATCACCACTTCGATGGTGTGCTTCTTGTTCTTGTCCAGCTTGGGCAGGCTGTCGATTTCGTACACTTCGCCATCCACCCGCACGCGGATGAAACCCTGGGCGCGCAGGTCGTCGAACAGGTCGAGGTTTTCACCCTTGCGGCCAACAATCACCGGGGCCAGGATCATCACCCGGGTTTCTTCCGGCAGTGCCAGCACATGGTCCACCATCTGGCTGACGGTTTGCGATGCCAGCGGCACGCCGTGTTCCGGGCAGTGCGGCTCGCCTACGCGGGCAAACAGCAGACGCAGGTAGTCGTGGATTTCCGTGACCGTACCCACGGTGGAGCGCGGGTTGTGGCTGGTGGCTTTCTGTTCGATGGAAATGGCTGGCGACAAGCCTTCGATCAGGTCGACATCCGGCTTTTCCATCAACTGCAGAAACTGCCGTGCATAGGCCGACAGGCTCTCTACATAGCGGCGCTGGCCCTCGGCATACAGGGTGTCAAAAGCCAGAGAGGACTTGCCGGAACCGGACAGGCCGGTGATGACGATCAACTGGTTGCGCGGCAAATCCAGATTGACGTTTTTCAGATTGTGCGTCCGAGCGCCACGAATGCGGATGGTGTCCATGTGTGAGAGCGTTACTCAGTCGGTCGGGGAACCTGATAATATACCCGACTTGGCGACCGCCGCTCCACCAAAGTATGCGCTGCAGCAAAAAAGGCAGCGCAGGACAATGGCCCGCAAGGTAAACCGCTGGCCGTTGGCGGCGTTGATAGCCTGACTCCTGAATCGATAACGACAACACACATGAATTCGCTTGAACTGCGCGCCAGCCTAGGGCTGGCTGGTATTTACGCCCTGCGCATGCTGGGCATGTTCCTGATCCTGCCGGTGTTTGCCATTTACGCGCAAACCCTGCACGGGGCCGACAACCACACCCTGATTGGCCTGGCACTGGGCAGCTACGGCCTCACCCAGGCGCTGCTGCAACTGCCGCTGGGCATGCTGTCCGACCGCATCGGCCGCAAGAAGGTGATTTACGGCGGACTGCTGCTGTTTGCCATCGGCAGCTTCGTGGCCGCCGGCGCACACGATATTGTCACCCTCACCATCGGCCGCGTGATCCAGGGTTCCGGTGCCATCTCCGCCGCCATTACCGCTCTCTTGGCCGACCTGACCCGTGAAGAGAACCGCACCCGCGCCATGGCCATGATAGGCATGAGCATCGGCACCACCTTTGCCGTCAGCCTGGTGCTGGGGCCGGTGCTGGCGCAGTACATCGGCGTCAACGGCATTTTCGCGCTCACCGGCGCGCTGTCGCTGGCCGCGCTGGTGGGCGTGTGGCTGATCATCCCCGACCCGGCCATCTCGCGCTTTCACTCGGATACCGAAGCCAATACCAAACGCCTGCCGGCGGTACTGAAAAACCCGCAACTGCTGCGGCTGAACTACGGCATTTTCGCGCTGCATGCCGCGCAAATGGCCATGTTCGTCACCATTCCGTTTGCCCTGATCAAGACCGCAGGCCTGGACAAGGCACACCACTGGGAGGTGTACCTGCCGGTGACTGTCATCGGCTTCATCCTGATGGTGCCCGCCATCATCTATGGCGAGAAAAAAGCCCGGCTCAAGCAGGTATTCATCGGTGCCATCGCCATCATGACTGCCGCCCAGCTGGGCATGGCACTGGCGCTGGACAGCTTCTGGCAGATCGTGATGTGGCTGGGCCTGTATTTCATTGCCTTCAACATTCTGGAAGCCACCCTGCCCTCGCTGATTTCAAAAATTGCCCCGGCCGATGCCAAAGGGACGGCCATCGGTGTGTATAATACGGCCCAGTCTTTTGGCTTGTTCATGGGTGCTGCCGCCGGCGGCTGGCTGTACACCCATTACGGCCCTGCCGGTGTGTTCGGCTTTACCAGCCTGCTGATGGCCAGCTGGCTGCTGGCATCCTTCAGCATGCAGGCACCACAGGCAGTGCGCTCGGTAATGTTCCACATTGGAGAGGACTGGCAAGGCAACCCGCAACAGCTATCACAGCAGCTATCAGCCCTCGCCGGCGTCAGCGAAGCGGTGGTGGTGATGGAAGACAGGGTGGCCTACCTCAAGGTCTCGCAGCAAGGCTGGGACGAAAACACCGTGAAACAGCTGGTTGAAGCCACTTATTCCTGACGGTGCGGCCATTGCCAGGACGCACCTCACCCTGCAATCATGCGTCGGCCAAGACCGGCGCAGCATTATCGAATCGAATCGGAGATCCACATGAACAGCATCACTTTTGACGGACGCCTGGCGGCAGACGCCGAACTGCGCTACACCCCGAGCGGCGAACCGGTGCTGAGCTTCCGCGTGGCCAGCGACATCGGCTTTGGCGAGCGCAAGACCACCAACTGGTTCAGCTGCCAGGTATGGGGCAAGCGCGGCGAATCACTGAAAAACTTCCTGAGCAAGGGCCAGCAAGTCACCGTGTACGGCCAGCTCACCCTGCGCGAATGGCAGAACAAGGAAGGTCAGAAGCAACTGTCGCCGGATGTGCGCGTGAACGAACTGAGCCTGCAAGGCGGCAAACGCGAAGGCGGCTCGTCCATGGACGACAACTACGCCTACGGCGAACCGGCAGCGCAATCCCGCCCGGCCGCAGCACCGGCC